>NZ_JALDUC010000011.1:0-65148 GCF_023109235.1 Streptococcus mitis | reverse complement strand
ATCAAAAAAGAAAGGACGAAATGTGTCCTTTCTCGATCTTAGCTTTTCTTCAACCCACTACAGTTGACAAAGAGCCAAAAAAATCTGGAAATGTCATTCCAGATTCTGCTTTTTTATTTACGTTTTCTTGTGATGAGATGGATTGGTGTTCCCTCAAAGACAAAGGCCTTGCGAATTTGATTTTCCAAGAAACGTAGGTAAGAAAAGTGCATAAGTTCTTCTTCATTGACAAAGATGACAAAGGTTGGTGGTTTAGTTGCCACTTGGGTCGCATAGAAAATCTTAAGACGTTTTCCTTTGTCTGTCGGTGTTGGGTTAATGGCAATAGCATCCATAATCACATCGTTCAAGACAGCTGATGGAATACGTGTGTTTTGGCTTTCGCTGATTTGCTTGATCATCTCAGGTAGTTTGTGAAGACGTTGCTTGGTCAAGGCTGATACAAAGATAATCGGTGCGTAAGGCAAGTATTGGAACTGCTCACGGATATCTTCTTCCCAGTTTTTCATAGTGTGGTTGTCTTTTTCAAGCGTATCCCACTTGTTGACCACGATAATCATTCCTTTACCAGCTTCATGGGCAAATCCTGCGATACGCTTATCGTATTCACGAATGCCTTCTTCCGCATTGATGACCATTAAGACCACATCTGAACGGTCAATAGCACGCATGGCACGCATGACAGAGTATTTCTCAGTATTTTCATAAACCTTACCAGATTTACGCATACCAGCCGTATCAATCATGGTAAACTCTTGACCATCTGTATCTGTAAAGTGGGTATCAATAGCGTCACGAGTTGTTCCAGCAACAGGACTAGCAATGACACGGTCTTCTCCCAAAATAGCGTTAATCAAGCTTGATTTTCCGACGTTAGGACGACCAATCAAACTAAACTTAATCACATCTGGATTTTCTTCCTCATATTCATTTGGAAGATTTTCCACGATGGCATCTAGCACATCTCCTGTACCGATACCATGAACAGATGAGATAGGCAGTGGTTCACCCAAACCGAGAGCATAGAAATCATAGATATCATTTCGCATCTCAGGGTTGTCCACCTTGTTAACCGCGAGGATAACTGGTTTGTGGGTCTTATAAAGTTTACGGGCTACGTATTCGTCTGCATCGGTAATCCCTTCCTTACCAGAAACGACAAAGACGATAACATCTGCTTCTTCCATAGCAATTTCTGCCTGGTGCTTGATTTGTTCCATGAAAGGAGCATCGACATCATCGATTCCTCCTGTATCAATCATGCTAAACGAACGATTGAGCCACTCACCCGTTGCATAGATACGGTCACGTGTCACTCCTTCGACATCCTCTACAATGGAGATTCGCTCACCAGCGATCCGATTAAATAGGGTTGATTTCCCAACATTGGGACGTCCTACAATGGCAATAGTTGGTAGGGCCATAATTTCTCACTTTCTACAATAACTTCTTCTGTTCAAGATTTTTTCTAGTTGAGCTTGGTTCAGCTTGACCAAACTGTTCTGCTAGACGCTGACTCCAGCTTGTGGTTGCACGCGCCCCAGCATAGTCAGCCTGTACACGGTCATAAGCTTCAATCACATCAACTGTTTGTTCCTGATATTCTTCATCAAAAACCACCTGATGCAATGGCAAGCGAGGTTTGACTTCATGTTCTTCATTTGGTATTCCTAGCGCCATCCCAAAGACAGGATAGGTGTAGTCAGGCAAATTAAAGAGTTCTGCTACTTCTTCTGACTTGTACCGCACCAATCCAATAATGACACCGCCATAGCCCAAGCTTTCAGCTGCTAGTAGAGCATTTTGGCCAGCAAGAGCCGCATCGACCGAACTAATCAAGATACCTTCTACACCTTGAGGTTGGAAGGTATCCGTATGGAGTCGTGCTCCCTTTTCTGCTCGGTTCAAATCCCCGACAAAGAGAAGAAAAACAGCTGACTGGCGAATGGCTTCTTGAGGCACCAATTCATACAAGGCATCTTTCTTTTCTTGACCTCGTACCACAATCACAGAGTAGGATTGGAAATTCTTCCAAGACGAGGCCATCTGGGCTGCTGTCAAGATTTCAGTCAAGTCTTCCTGAGGAAGGGCTTGCTCCTTAAACCTGCGCACTGAAGTGTGAGCCTTCATTAATTTAATCGTTTCTGTCATCGACGGTTCACTCCTTCTAAACGAGTCTCCTCAGCCAAATAACGGATGCGTTCCATGACCCGTCTAGCTTCCCAGGTTTCGTCATTTCCATGTTTCCCTTTAGCGAAATGCAGCTCCAAATCTTCAAAGTTGAAGTTGGAGGTGAAAAAGGTCGGTAAATTTTCCTGCATCCGATATTGGAGAATGACCTGCAGGATTTCATCACGCACCCAAGCTGTTGATTGCTCGGCACCAATATCATCTAAAATCAGGACTTCAGAAAGCTTAATCTCATCTACCAAGGGCTTGACATTACCATCACCGATAGCATTTTTGACATCAATGACAAAGCTAGGATAGTGGAGGAGAGTTGATGAAACACCACGTTTTTCTGATAAATCATGGGCTAAGGCAGCCACCATAAAACTTTTACCCACACCAAAATCTCCATATAGGTAAAGTCCTTTTCGAATAGCTGGATACTGCTCCACGAAGGCTAATAGCTTTTCAAAAACTGGCAAACGACCCAAATCATCCAAGTCAACTTGAGCTAAACTAGCTTGCTTGAGACTGGCTGGCAGATTGATTAACTTGAGACGGTTCTTAATAGCCGCTTCTTTTTCAGCTGCGATTAGTTCGGGAGTTTCTTCATAAGAAACATCCGCATAGCCATGATTCATAACCAAAATAGGCTTGTAGCCTTTGGCAATATAATCCGTATCACCACGAAGAAACTTGTCTCTCTCGGTGATGTACTGATTAAACTTGGAGATACTGCGATTCAATTCCTCTGGAGTCAAGGATTCTTGCTGGATAAAGGCCGCAACATCAGGGTCCTTCATGATTTTCTGGACCAAATCTTGATAATGAAAACGGCTAGGTTGACGTTTGAGTACGTCTCCGACACTTTCCATCTAATCTCCTCCTTTTTCTAATCGAGCTAATAGTTCTTGTTTCTTACGTTCTAGTTCCAGACGAGTTTCCTCGCTGGTTTCATTTTTATAATCTGGATTGCTCCACTTGGGTACATTGGACTTGGTAGGACTCGGTTTACTGCCTTTTTGAGCCTGACTCTTTTGCCCACGTTCACGGATGCGCAATACTGCCTCTTCTGCTGAATGAATCTTTTGATAGGCATAGTCATTGGCTACCTTCATGGCATATTTCTCATTGATATTTGCCGAATCCACCTTATTAAAGGTCAACAAGAGAATGATATTGATGACTTCGTCCAGCAAGCCCAAACCAGCCATCTGTTGCAAGAGTTCTCTTTCTGTTTGGGTAATGGTTCCCTTACGTGTTTGCTTGATTTCTGCCAAGAACTGCAGGGCAGTTTTACTTTTGGCTTCTTTGATAATGGTTGCTTCCTTAGGACTAAAGTCAGAGGAAACAGGTTTTTGAGCGATTTTTTCCCGCATGCGTTTGGTTGAAATAACCTGGGAAACAGCTGTTGACTTAGCCAATTGATAGGTTTCAAACCAAGTCCATTTCTTCTCCTCGGCAATGGCAAAGAGGTTTAAGACATCTGACTGCTCATCCGCAAAACGAAGCCCATCTCGAGCCATAAGCTGACGAAAATGGTCCAAGTCAAAATCGTTGGCCACTTTCTTCTTGAGACCAAGGTCTTCTTGATTTCCTAATTCTGCCAAATCTGGAAAGACTTGATTGAGTGAGACAGGTATTTCTTGACCATCAGCACTTTCAACTTTCAAATCCTCCACAGCTGCATCACCAATCTTTTTCTCTAAAAGTCTGCGATAAACAGGATGTTCCAAGAAATCCTGACTTGAAAGAGGAGCATGGAGGGCTAGCTGATAAACATCCCCCTTTTGATAGAGGGTCAAGAGATTAAAAGCAGATAGGATTTTTAAGGATTTTATCAATCTATCCATCCCAAAGTTGAGATGGTTAAGAATGCTTGAAAAAAGATATTCCTTTCTACCATTATCCCAAAAACTAATCGTATAAAGATAAAGGCTCAGCGCCTCCTGACCGATAATCGGGAGGTAGCACTGTACCAGAGATGAGGTATCTTGTGACACCCGATTATTCTTTAGATAAGAAAAACGGTCAATTGGCTTCATTTATCTTTCCTTTTTCTTTTTAGAGGACTGGGTAATTTGTTGGAGCAAACTCTCTAACTCACTCACATCCTTAAAACTACGATAGACGCTGGCAAAACGTACATAGGTAATCTCATCTAACTCAGCCAACTCCTCCATGACGAGTGAACCAATGTCCTCACTTTGAATTTCATTTTCATTTCGACCACGGAGTTTCTGTTCGATACGATTGACTACCATGTTGATTTCATCACTTGACACAGGACGTTTTTGGGCTGAGCGGATAATCCCATTAAAGATTTTATCTCTGGAGAATTGTTCCCGTGTGCCATCTTTTTTAACAACCACTAAGGTTCTTTCTTCTACCCGTTCGTAGGTTGTAAAACGGTGTTGGCATTCGTCGCACTCACGTCTTCTACGAATGGTGTTCCCTTCTTCTGCTTGGCGACTATCGATAACACTTGACTTGGTAGCCCCACATTTTGGACAACGCATCCTTTCCCTCCTTATCGTTTTCTTTTCATTATACCATTTTTTAAGCGATTCCCAAAACAATTCTTCTTTTTGCTTGACAAGTTTTTTGTTTTGTTGTATTATTTAATTGATACAAAAGGATAAAAGAAAGGAGACCAAGATGTCCTGGACATTTGACAACAAAAAACCCATCTATTTACAGATTATGGAGAAAATCAAGCTTCAGATTGTTTCCCATACACTGGAACCCAATCAACAACTTCCAACCGTGCGAGAGCTGGCTAGCGAGGCTGGTGTCAATCCAAACACCATCCAAAGAGCCTTATCAGACCTTGAACGAGAAGGATTTGTCTACAGTAAGCGAACAACTGGACGATTTGTGACTGAGGATAAGGAGCTAATCGCCCAATCGCGCAAACAATTATCGGAAGAAGAATTGGAACACTTCGTTTCCTCCATGACCCATTTTGGCTATGAAAAAGAAGAACTACCAGGCGTAGTCGGCGATTATATTAAAGGAGTTTAAGCCTATGTCATTACTAGCATTTGAAAATGTATCCAAATCTTATGGAGCAACCCCAGCCCTTGAAAATGTTTCTCTTGACATCCCAGCTGGAAAAATTGTCGGTCTCCTCGGCCCAAACGGCTCAGGAAAAACAACCCTGATTAAACTCATCAATGGCCTCTTACAACCAGATCAAGGACGTGTCCTTATCAACGATATGGACCCAAGCCCAGCAACCAAGGCTATCGTAGCTTATTTGCCAGATACGACCTATCTCAATGAGCAAATGAAGGTCAAAGAAGCCCTAACCTACTTCAAGACCTTCTATAAAGATTTCAATCTTGAACGTGCCCATCATCTTCTTGCTGACCTCGGTATTGATGAAAATAGTCGTCTCAAGAAACTATCAAAAGGAAACAAGGAAAAGGTCCAACTGATTTTGGTTATGAGCCGTGATGCTCGTCTCTATGTTTTGGATGAACCCATTGGTGGGGTGGATCCAGCAGCCCGTGAGTATATCCTCAATACCATTATCAACAACTACTCCCCAACTTCTACCGTTTTGATTTCTACCCACTTAATTTCTGATATCGAGCCAATCTTAGATGAAATTGTCTTCCTCAAAGATGGAAAAGTCGTCCGTCAAGGAAATGTAGATGATATTCGCTATGAGTCTGGTGAATCCATTGACCAACTCTTCCGTCAGGAATTTAAGGCCTAAGCAAAGGAGATTATTATGTTTTGGAATTTAGTTCGCTACGAATTTAAAAATGTTAACAAGTGGTATTTAGCCCTTTACGCTGCCGTGCTAGTTCTTTCCGTTCCCATAGGAATGCAAGGACACTATTATAATTATGTATCTTTCAAAGATAGCCAACCTGTCTTACTTTTCTTTCTGGCTCTCGTCTTTGGTGGATTGATGATTACACTTGGGATTTCAACCATTTTCTTGATTATTAAACGATTCAAAGGTAGTGTCTATGACCGACAAGGCTATCTGACCTTGACCTTGCCAGTTTCTGAACACCATATCATCACAGCCAAATTAGTTGGAGCCTTCATTTGGTCTATCCTTAGCTCCACTGTACTAGCTCTAAGCGCTTTTATTATTGTTACCATAACGGTTCCAGAATGGATATCAAATTCTGAGTTGATTCCACTTGTAGGAACATTCCTTCCTCAACTCTCTCTTATGGGGGTATCCTTCCTACTAAATACCATCTCAGGAATCCTCTGCATCTACTTGGCTATTTCCATCGGACAACTGTTCAATGAATACCGTACCGCACTAGCCATTGTAGCTTATATCGGTATCCAAATCGTCATTGGATTTGTAGAAGTCTTCTTCAATACCAGTACGAACTTCTATGTCAATTCACTTGCAGGATTTAATGATAATTTCTATATGGGAGCAAGTACGAGTATTATTGAAGAACTCATATTCATAGCTATATTTTACCTCGGAACCTACTACATCTTGAGAAACAAGGTTAATTTGCAATAGTTTTAAAGTCTAGCGACAATAACTCGCTAGACTTTTTTCGTTCTCAGGACTTACATTTTTAATATGAAGTATTTAATAAAAAGGAGTATAATAACTTTAAAATTGATTACATGTATATCGATAAGGAGGGCAACTCTTTATGCTGAAAAGATTTGTTACTAAGAAGCACCTCATACTTTACTTCTTTTCTATTGCCATTACTTGGCTGGAAGCAATTATCACACCAGCCCTTGTTCAAAATATTGTTGCTAGTTTTACCAATCAAGAACTAGGCCTTCTTTGGAAAGTTTTGATTTTAGGAATCCTTGGTAATCTCATCCTCTTACTGGGTTTGGCTGGGAAACGTTATTACTACGCTCGTTTGATTACTGACTTCAAATATGGAATCAAGAGTGCTATTTTCAAGCGATTTTTAAACAGTTATGAGATTGATGAAAAAGATATCTTGTCCGACCTAGAAAACGACGTCAAGCAACTAGAAGAAAACTATATTGAGCCAACGGTCATCATCATTTCTTCTCTGGGCTTTACCACTGTGTCCATTCTCTATGCCCTATGGACCAATTTTTACCTGGGCTTGATTTTCATCCTCTTCTACTCCTTTCCTGTCCTCTGCAGTGCTGTCGGATCAAAGCGTTTGGATTCACTTTCTGAAAAGCGGTCCACTGTTAACCAGAGCTACTTAGCAAGCTTGACAAATTTTATTGGTGGTAGCCAACAAATTCGCCATTATCAGGGGCAAGACTACTTTTTTGCTCGCTATCAAAAGCAATTACAAACCAGTCTAGATACCGAAATTAACTATGAAAAACAACGAACTTTAAACAGTCTCTTGATCAATAGCATCGATGCCTTTTGTTCTGTCACACCAATCGTCATCGGTGGCTTTATGACCTACTATAATTATTTAGATGCGGCGAGTTTTGTGGCCATCTATCTAGTTTCCCATAATATCGGCTATCAATTCCAAGAGTTGGCTTACTTTACCAACACCCGAAAAGCGAATCGAACTCTTCTCAATAAATACCAAAAACTTTTGAACCAGTCTGATCCCATCTTGCCTAGAATCATAGAAAACATTTTCCCTATCCAACTTAACAGCATCTCCCTAGAAAAAGATGGAAATAACCTCCTGTCTCCGATTTCCATGCACATCAAGCAAGGAGAAAAAATTGCCATTATCGGGGAAAGTGGCTCTGGTAAGACAACCCTGCTCAATATCATTCATGGAGAAGAGACACCAACAAGTGGACAGATTAGCTTTGCTGGTCAAAACCTGTCACGTCAAGAAATCACAAGCTTTAGTTCCTATATCCTCCAAGATAGCCATTACTTTGACACGCTCTCTCTGGACGACAATATCCTTCTAGGACTGGATAAAAAGGAGGAACGTTTAACTTACATCCTCAAAAAAACGGGATTAGATCATTTGAAAAATCGAACGCTCAGCAATGATAGTCTGTCTGGTGGCGAGAAACAACGCCTTGAAATAGCTCGTGCCCTCTACCATGATAGCCAACTCATCTTAGCAGATGAAATCAAGGCCAATCTTGACTTGGAAAATAGCAGAAAAATTAGCGACTTGCTCTTCTCCCTACCTCAAACAGTTATTGAAGTCATTCACCACTATACAGAAGAAGACTTAAAACACTATGACCAAGTCATTCACTTACGAAAAGGAAAGTAATATTCTATAAAATACGATTTTAAAAAGCAAGGAACCAAAATTCCTTGCTTTTTAACTCAATATCAAACTGGCTACAATAGGGCTGACAAAGACATAGAGAATACCTGTGACACCGATAGCCAAGCCACCCATGGCTCCTGCTACAGAGCCGTATCGAAAGGCTGTTCCTGTTCCGACTGCATGACCTGTTCCTCCAAGAGAAAGACCAACAGCTACTGGGTCGTCAATTTTCAACCACTTCAAAAGGGTTGGTCCGATAACACTGGTTAAAATCCCAGTTGCTACTACAACCACCAAAGTCACAGTCGTCAAGCCTTGCAATTTTTCTGTGATTCCCACTGCCATGGCGGTTGTTACTGACTTGGGAAAGAGAGAAATGGCTAGGAAAAAGTCCATGCCAAATATTTTCGCCACAAGGGCTGTGAAAGAGGTATTGACAACTACTGCTAACAGACTACCAAAGAGAATACTCCGAGCATGGTGCTTCATCAAGTGAAAACTCTTATAAAGCGGAATCCCTAGGGCCACGGTCGATGGGACAATCAAGTTGTTCAGATAAACCCCACCTTGGTAGTAATCTTGGTAAGAAATCCCCGTCACCTTTAGAAAGATGATAATAAAAACAGCTGACAAAAGCAAGGGCGTTGTCAATGGATGGGGAAAACGTCTGTAAATCAGCATTCCCACTAGATAGGCTAAGATAGACAGGGCCAGCCCAAACAGGGGATTGGAAACAAATTCACTCATTTAGCATCTCCTTTATCATAATCTCCCTCAAACCGTCGTTTGATAAACTGAACCACCAAGGCTATGAGGATAATATTGATGACTGCTGCAAAAAAGACAATCAAAACAATTGGCAAAAGATAGGGAGCAATCACATCAAACTTCTCCATGATTCCCACTGCTGGCGGTAAAAAGAGAATGGTCATATTGGCCAGCAAGAAATTCCCCACCATGTTGACATGCCTAGTTCTCAGCCACTTGAATTGTAGGGCTAGAAAAAGAATAATCAAACCGATAATACTGCCTGGGATGGGCAAATGAAAGAAACTAGAGATTCCCTCTCCGATTAGAGAAATCACAAAGAGAATCATTAATTGAACATATAATTTCATCCTAAACTCCACGAAATAGACTTCTTGCATACCAGTTTACTCTTTTTTCAGAAAATTTCAAGGAAATGCACAAGAGTTGATGAAAGTTTGAGAAGAAAGGGGATACAAACAATTCTTGACTTGTGAAAACAGGCATGATTTAGGATAAAATATTCCAGCGTCCTTCTTGCCAGCTCTTTTGAAAAGTAGTATAATTATTGCATGCGCAATCATCTTGTGATGCAGAGACTGTCCGTGAATGGACATTCTTCTATGTTATAACTCTAAAAAGAAAGGAGATACTATGACCTATTTGGAAAAATGGTTTGACTTCAATCGTCGTCAGAAAGAAATTGAAAGTCTCTTGGAAGAGACTATTGCCCAGCAGAGCGAGCAAAGTCTGACCTTGAAAGAGTTCTACCTGCTCTACTATCTGGACTTGGCTCAAGAAAAATCTCTACGCCAGATTGACCTGCCAGATAAACTTCATCTGAGCCCGAGCGCTGTTTCTCGGATGGTGGCTCGCTTGGAAGCCAAAAATTGCGGTCTACTTAGTCGCAGGTGTTGTGATCAAGATAGACGCTCTAGCTTTATCTGCCTGACAAGTGATGGACAAAATACACTGACCACACTACAAAAGGCTGTCGAAGCAAGCTTGGAAACTGGTTTGGATTTCTTGATTTAAGATGATTTTAGAAAAAAAGTTGCGTGCGCAATCATTTTTCTTGACATTCTCTTTTACAAGGAGTAAAATAAAATCATCATTAAACAAAGGAGTTTTAAACATGATTGAAATTACCTATCTAGATGCCAGCAAGAACGAAAGAACTGTAACTTTCGAATCTTATGAAGACTTTGATCGTTCACAACAAGCTTGCCTTATCGGCGTCGCAGACTACTACCCTGTCCAAAAATTGACTTATAACGGTCATGATTTGGACTACCATGGGACTTATGGAGATGTCTTCTTCTATCTCATGAAACAAGATTTAAGCCAATATAACTAAAAAGGAGAAATACAATGGCAAAAGCAATTACAGATGCAACATTCGAACAAGAAACAAAAGACGGTTTGGTCTTGGTAGACTTCTGGGCAACTTGGTGTGGTCCATGTCGTATGCAAGGTCCAATCTTGGATAAATTGTCTGAAGAACTTTCAGAAGATGTCTTGAAAATCGTTAAAATGGACGTTGATGAAAACCCAAACACAGCTCGTGCTTTTGGAATCATGTCTATCCCAACTCTTCTCTTCAAAAAAGACGGCCAAGTTGTCAAACAAGTTGCTGGTGTTCACACAGCAGAACAAATCAAGGCCATCGTTGCTGAATTGAGCTAATCACATTAGAGACCAATTACTTTCTTTGGTCTCTTTTTTCTTGCCCTTTGCCATTTTTCAAAAAATATGCTAAACTGTAGGTAGAATATTACGATGTTTGGGACATGCCATCGCTAAAAAAAACCTCTACTTGGTATTTTTTAGCTCCCTCAAGGGAGCTTTTTGCGTGCTCTGAACATTTCCCATTTTGGAAGGAGTACTATGAAACATCAATCAGCCTTGGTCGTCTTTAGCGGCGGTCAAGATTCTACAACCTGCCTCTTTTGGGCTAAAGAACACTATGAAACGGTCGAAGCCGTTACCTTTGCCTACGGTCAACGCCATCATCTCGAAATTCAAGTTGCTAGAGAAATCGCTAAGGAACAGGGGATTCGTCATCATATCCTAGATATGTCTCTGCTGGGGCAAATCACTGAAAATGCCCTGACCTCTGATCTGGAAATTGAGCAAAAAGAGGGAGAGGTTCCCAATACCTTTGTTGACGGTCGCAACCACCTCTTTCTATCCTTTGCGGCAGTCCTTGCTAAGCAACGGGGCATTAAAGATATCGTGACAGGTGTCTGCGAGACAGACTTCTCAGGCTACCCCGATTGTCGAGATGTCTTTGTCAAATCCCTTAATGTTACCCTCAACCTTGCCATGGATTACGACTTTGTTATCCAAACACCTCTCATGTGGCTAGACAAGGCTGAAACTTGGGAATTAGCCGACCAACTCGGTGCCTTTGACTATGTTCGTGAAAAGACCTTAACCTGCTACAACGGGATTATCGGAAGTGGCTGTGGAGATTGTCCCGCCTGCCACCTACGTCAACATGGGTTAGATGTTTATCTCTCACAGAAAGGAGAGGACTAATGTTTTTTGCACCCAAAGAAATCAAACAGGAAACTGGGGAGTCGCTTGTCTACAATCCTCACAGAACCTTGGTATCAAAAGAATTTACCTTTGATGCTGCCCACCACCTCTTTCACTATGAAGGAAAATGCAAGTCCCTGCACGGCCACACCTATCATCTGCAGATTGCTGTCAGTGGATTTTTAGATGAACGTGGTATGACCTACGATTTTGGAGACATCAAAGCGATCTACAAGAACTACTTAGAGCCCCACTTGGATCATCGCTATCTCAATGAAACCCTGCCTTATATGAACACGACTGCTGAAAATATGGTTTACTGGATTTTCCAAACCATGAATCAAGAGTTGCCCGACAAACGCGGTCTTCGTTTGGAATACGTTCGCCTCTATGAAACTCCGACTTCCTTTGCAGAGTTTAGACGGGAGTGGTTAGATGACTAGGGAACGTGTCCTCAAACTACCAGTTCTGGAAATTTTTGGCCCTACCTTTCAAGGTGAAGGCCGTGCTATTGGGCAGAAAACAATGTTTGTCCGCACTGCTGGTTGCGACTACCACTGCGACTGGTGCGACTCTGCCTTTACTTGGGATGGTTCTGAAAAACCAACTCGCATGACAGCTGACGAAGTCATTGCTGCCTTGGATAAACTAGGGAACTACGACTATGTAACCCTGTCTGGCGGAAATCCCGCTATCCTAGCAGCCAACATGGCTGAACTGGTCACCAAGCTCAAGGAACGTGGTGTCACCCTTGCTGTTGAGACCCAAGGCTCTCGCTGGCAAAATTGGTTAAAAGATATCGACCAGGTCACCCTGAGTCCCAAACCTCCTTCATCTAAGATGGAAGTCAACTTTGAGACCTTGGACTTTATCGTTTCCCAACTAGATCCAGACAAGGTCACCTTTAAAATCCCTGTCTTTGATGATGCTGATTTGGCCTTTGCTAAAGGGATTCAAGAACGCTACCAACCAGATGTTCTCTTCTTATCTGCAGGAAATCCTGAGCCCAAGGCCACAGGAAATATTGTCCAAGACCAACTGGACCGCCTCAAAGAACTCTGGGAACGCGTCGCTGCTGACGATAGCTGGGGCAATGTCCGTGTCCTTCCTCAACTCCATACCCTCCTCTACGACAACCAACGTGGTGTTTAAATTAGAAAGAAAAAATCATGTCACAACAAGAAGAAATGAAAAACCTAAGCCTCCTCGGCAACAAAGAAACCAACTACATTTTTGACTATCAACCCGAAGTCCTCGAGTCTTTTGACAATCGTCATGTGGAAAATGACTATTTCATCAAATTCAACTGTCCTGAATTTACCTCACTGTGTCCAATCACTGCTCAACCAGACTTTGCGACCATTTATATTTCCTACATTCCTGACAAGCTCTGTGTTGAGTCAAAATCCCTCAAACTCTACCTCTTTAGCTACCGAAACCACGGAGATTTCCACGAAAACTGTATCAACACCATCGGGAAAGACTTGGTCAACTTGCTAGACCCTCGCTATTTAGAAGTCTGGGGAAAATTCACTCCGCGCGGTGGCATCTCAATTGATCCCTACTACAACTACGGTAAGCCTGGAACTAAGTATGAAGGATTGGCAGAACAACGCCTCTTCCAACACGACCTCTATCCAGAGAAAATTGACAACCGCTAAACAGATAAGAAAAAGCCCTGTTCCTCAAATCGAGGAGCAAGGCTTTTTGAGTTTCAATTATTCTTCTGTTCCAAGGAAGTTTTTAGCAACAAGGGCTGCAAGAATCCCACCAACGATTGGAGCAAGGATGAAAATCCATACTTGTTGAAGGGCTGAGCCACCTACCAAGACAGCTGGTGCCAAGCTACGAGCTGGGTTTACTGACAGTCCAGTGATGTTCAATCCCACAAGAATCATTGCCATCAAGGACAAACCGATTACCAAACCAGCAATCGCGCCATTGCCCTTGCTTTCTGATGTCACGGTCATGATAACCAAGACAAACAAGAAAGTTGCAATAACTTCAAACAAGAAACCACCAAAGACAGTGACACCGTTTGCCAAGGCATTTTCACCAAGACTAGCAGTTGACATCCCTGAGTTAGCCAAGAGGAAGAAGACAGAAGCAGATGCTAAGAAGGCTCCAACTACTTGTCCAAGGATGTAGTTTACAAGCTCTGAAGATGACAAACGTTTGTTAACAAACATAGCAATAGAAACAGCTGGATTCAAATGAGCACCTGAAACAGTTCCGATTGAGTAAGCTGCAACTACGATTGCCAAACCAAAGGCAAAGGCAATCCCTAGGTGACCAAGGCCATCAAGACCATTTCCAAAAACAACAGCTCCTGTTCCGATGAACACAAGCATGAACGTACCGATTAATTCAGCAACAAATTTTTTCATTTTCTTTCTCCTTTTTTCAAAAACTAGATACTAGTCTATCAAAAGTAGGAAAGGGTTTCAAGAAAATTGATTGGAAATTTCAGGTTAAAATTCTGTAAAAACGGTAGTGTTTATTTGAAACATTTTTTTCAAAGGTGTATACTAATAGCGTAGTTTTGATAGGGGTTACAAAACCCATTATAAAAGCTCATTTGTAAACCTTTGCTGTTCTTTTATGAACGTTTGAATGGTATCGTGAATACCAAGGAGGAATCATATGTCTAAAGTTGCTATTGTCACAGGTGCAGGTCAAGGAATCGGTTTTGCAATCGCAAAACGATTGGTTCAAGATGGCTTTAAGGTAGGAGTCTTAGACTACAATCCTGAAACAGCTGAAAAAGCTGTTGCCGAATTATCAGCTGAAAATGCCTTTGCTGTCGTGGCCGATGTTTCGAAACAGGCCGAAGTTGCCCAAGCATTTCAAAAAGTTGTTGACCATTTTGGTGATTTGAATGTTGTCGTAAATAACGCTGGTGTTGCTCCAACTACTCCTCTTGATACAATTACTGAGGAACAATTTACACGCACTTTCGGTATCAACGTTGGTGGTGTCATTTGGGGTTCACAAGCTGCACAAGCGCAATTTAAAGCACTTGGCCACGGAGGTAAAATTATCAACGCAACCTCTCAAGCCGGTGTAGTGGGCAATCCAAACTTGACTGTTTATGGTGGAACCAAATTTGCTGTTCGTGGAATTACGCAAACATTAGCACGTGATTTAGCAGGCTCAGGAATCACTGTTAACGCCTACGCACCAGGTATTGTGAAAACACCAATGATGTACGACATCGCTCATGAAGTTGGTAAAAATGCAGGAAAAGATGACGAATGGGGTATGCAGACATTTGCAAAAGATATTACCCTAAAACGTCTATCTGAACCAGAAGATGTGGCTGCTGCTGTCAGCTTCCTTGCAGGACCAGATTCAAACTACATTACAGGACAAACCATTATCGTTGATGGTGGTATGCAATTCCATTAAGATACACAAAAAGAGGTTGGAAAATGATTCAACCTCTTTTATTAGTTTTCATTATTAGTTAGGAGGATACAATAGAAACTCTTTCAAAAAGTAATATTAGCTAATCCCTAGTATTGAAAAGACTGGATAGCTTCTTTCAAGTCATCTTGTAAACTATTTCTCTGGTCAAGTTGGACATAAACTTCCAACAGACAGGATCTGAAGTTGGAAAATTTATAAAAATCTTCCCTTTCTTCTATCGGAAAGTCAACAGCTTTTATCCAAGAAGCTACTTGCTCTTGCTCCAACTTCCCTTGTAAAATAGGTTCATAGATCACTCTGGCTAAACGCCAATCCTCATCATCTGTATAGCGAATCGAATTTCTTTTAAATAGTTGGCCAAGTATATCAAATACTTCATGAACTCTGTTTTTAGGAAAGTCTGGATGACAAACCACCTCTGTCAGTAAATCGGCTCCATGTGCAAAAGCATGAACCCAACCATACTTACTTGAAAAACCCGTTGTATCCTTTTCTTTTGAAAGATAGTACAAACCTTGATTTAAAAGGACATTGCGAATTTCTGCTTTTAATCCCTGATAAAAAACCGATTGCTGGTTGGCGTCCGCCGACAAGAGATTTGCATAAATAAGCGCCCTAAAAGAACGTTCGAGTGTTGGCAGGCCTATCTTATCAATCTCTTTGTCTAGTCCTCCATCAGCTGAGACCACATCAGCAATGAAATGAAATTGTTCCTGTGTAAATAGCTCTTCCTGAATCCCTCTAGCAAAGCTTGTAAAAACAAGGTCATCACGAATTTCTGGAGAAGGAGCTCCCAAATGATCAAGCAACCACTGGATTTCTTCCTCATGATAACTTGGTCTTTCTTCAGATATTTTTCTGAGTAACTCTTGATACATGGTCAATACCTCTACATTTCTAGCAACTTGATATAATCTAGACCCCATTTCTCGACAGCATCTAAAACAACTCTGAATTCCTGCCCCATTTCAGTTAAGCTGTACTCAACTCGTGGTGGAACTTCGGCATAGACCTTTCGTTGAACAATCTTATCCTTTTCTAATTGACGGAGATGACGGGTCAAAATAGTTTGAGTAATCCCAGGCAATAATCTCTGCAATTCTTTAAATCGTTTGGTACCCGTACTCAACTGATAAATGATTACCAGTGCCCATTTCCCCGTTAAAACCCTCTGCGTTGTTGCAAATGGACAAATACCATACTCACTCACTTTATTTGTCATAAAATATCTTCTTTCTATTTTTTAAAAAAAAATTTATCTTTTAGTATCAATAAAAGTACCACTTTTGATACTAGCTATCAAAAAAGTGTCTACTTGTTTTTTTGTTTGTAACTGTTACAATTATATCATAAAAAAGAAATGGAGAATAGATATGTCAACAAACTTAGAAATTTTCAATGCTTATAACCAAGCTTTAATTGCTGGTGACTTTCCTGGTGTCTTTGAAACGATGGCAGACGATATTGTCTGGCATCAACCTGGTAATCATAGTATATCTGGTACAGTTGTTGGTAAGGACAAGCTAGGAACTCACCTGGCTACATTTGCTGAGAAAACTAATGGAACCTTTAAGGTGGTAACAAATTGGGTTTCTGACAATAAGGATTTAATCGCAGCCAATGTTACTTTTCTTGGAACACGTGCTGATGGTACTGAACTCAATATGAACGGGATTGACCTCTTCCGCATTGAAGACGGAAAAATCAAAGAAGTTTGGCTCTTCTCTTCAGATCAAGCTGAAGAAGATAGCTTTTGGGGATAATTAAAGAGGCCAGAACAAAAAATTTTGATTTTAGGAATTCTTTATTCTAAATTTTTAAATCAATAGATTAGATAAAAAAGCGAACAAGACAGAATTCTGAGTGTCAGATAACTCGTTTTGTTCGCTTTTTATATTTAAGGTTAGACTTTTGTCCCAGACTCTTTTAATTTACTCTCCCAACTGGGCACTGTAGGCAATAATCTGGTCAACTGTGTCTGACAAGAACTGAATGGTATCACGGAGTGGTTTGTCTGTTGAGATATCCGCTCCGATAATCATGGCTGACTCAAGCGGTGTCTTGCTGCCACCTGATTTGAGGAGGTTGAGCCAGTCTTCGGCTCCAGTTTCTGAATTTTTCAGATGGAGGTAACCCGCAGTCGAGATAACAAGACCAGCAGAGTAAGTGTAGCTATACAAGCCCATGTAGTAGTGAGCTTGGCGCATCCAAGTCAGAGCCGCATCGTCGTCAATTTCAATGGCACCTCCCCAGAAGTCTGTCAAGACTTCCTTCATAATGCTATTAAGCTTGCTTGCTCCAAATGTTTCTCCCTCTTCAATCAGTGTATAAACCTTGCGCTGGAAGGCTGCTTCCAAGAGGTGGGTAATGAAATTATGGAAGTAGGTATCTGTCAAGCGGTGGGCAAGAGCGAAGCGTTTTTGACGCGGATCGTCAGACTGGTGTTCCAAGTAATCACTTAAAAGCAATTCATTGAAGGTTGACGGCGCTTCGACATAGTAAGTAGACATGTGGGCATTGAAATAGCTTTGGTGATTGTCTGAAAAGATGAATTGACCAGAATGCCCAATTTCATGAATCAGGGTATAGACATCGCTCAAACGACCTGTCCAGCTCATGAGGACATAAGGGTGAACGCGATATGGATCCGCCGCATAACCTCCGGAATCCTTGCCACTATTGGCAGCAAAGTCCACCCAGCGCTCTTCTTGATAGCGAGCAACTTCCTGACAATATTCTTGCCCCAAAGGCTCTACCGACTTCATGACCAAATCATAGGCGTCGTCAATAGTCACTTCAGGATTCAAGGCGCTGTCCAAATCCAATTTCCAGTCAGCAAAGGTCATCTTTTCAAGATCATTTACCTTGGCAACATGCTTAAGGTATCTCTGAGCGACTGGCGCAAAATCCTTCATGATGAGGTCAATCTGGCGGTCAAACATGGCACGGTCCACTTCCTGCTCAGCTAGAAGATAATCAAAAACTGAGTCGTAGCCCTTCATATCTGCCAAGAGTTTTTCAGACTTGACTTGGGCTAGATAGGCTGCTGCAGCTGTATTTTGGTGCTTGCGAAGACCTTCTGAGAAGGAACGGAAAGATTTCTCACGGACCTCAGCATCCTCGTGGTTTTGGTAGAAATTTTCATAGGTAACAAAGCTGTTTTTGTAGATCTTACCATGAGCTTCAAAGTCAGCCATTTCAAAGTCCCCAGCTCGCATCTTAGTATAAATGTCCTGTGGACTGTAGAAAACTTCACCGAGATTGGTCAAGGCCTTCTCCACATCAGCTCCTAGATAGTGGGCTTTTTTGATTTTGGCCTGACGAATGGCAGCTGTTAAATGTGGCAACTCACCCAAACGGTCCAAGACTTCCTCATCAGCTTCCACCAAGGCATCGTCAAAAAAGGTCAATGCTACGCTGGCATCTGTTTCAAATTCCATCCCAGCTTGGGCAATATTGGCAAATTCGTCATTGCTATAGTCTGTCGTCTGCGGCATAAAGCCATAGTTTCCAATATGGCTCATCTGAATGTAGATTTGTTCCAATTCCGCAAAGGCCTTTTCAAAATCCTCAAAAGTATGAAGATTGCCCTTGTAATCACGACTAAATTGGTTGATGTCTTCACGAGCCTTCTCGATTGCACGTAAGAAATCCTCACGATCTTGGTATAGGGCTGTTAAATCCCAAAGTTCCTTCTCTGGAAATTCTGAACGGTGTTTTTGTTCCATTTTCTTCCTCTTATTTCTCTAATTCTAATAAAACACTAAGGGCTGATAAGGAGTAAAGCGGTGCTGTTTCTGCTCGCAAAATGCGAGGGCCAAGCCCTGCCAATACTGCTCCCTTAGCTTCAAAACTTTCGATTTCTGCAGGTGAGAGACCACCCTCTGGACCAAAGATAAAGAGCAGTTTGGCTCCTTTTTCAAGACCAGAGACCGCTTGTAAGAGCGCAGCGGCTTCACCTTCTTTGGCTGATTCTTCATAGGCTACTATGATAGAGTCAAATTGGTCCAGTTGAGCTAGAAAGTCTGATTTTTTCTCGAAAAGTGTGACACTCGGTACTAGATTACGCTTGCTTTGCTCTGCTGCTCCAAGGGCAATTTTTTCTAGTTTCTCAACCTTTTTAACCAATTTCTTGCCATCCCATTTGGCGACCGACCAATCAGCAGGAAAGGCCCAGATTTGGCTGGCTCCTAGCTCGGTTACTTTTTGAGTGATAAACTCCAGCTTGTCCCCCTTGGGAAAGCCGGATGCAATGGTCACTTGGACTGGCAGTTCCACATTGTCAGCCAATTCTTGAATCAACTCAAACTGACGGGCTTCCACATCCAGCACACGCGCCAAGCGCTTGATGCCATCCTCAAAGACTAAGGTCACCTCATCGTCTTCTTTCAAGCGCATAACCTGAAACATATGCTTGCTGGTTTCCTTGTCCTCGATGGTGACAGGAGAGACTGCACTGCCTTTGACAAAATACTGTTGCATACTAGCCTCCAATCACACCGGAAATATCCTTGGTTTTCTTAAAGACACAGGCATTCCATTCCCCTTGAACCATGTGAGTTTCGAGGAAAAATCCAGCTGACTCAGCCGACTCGCGCACCATGTCCCACTTGTCCTTGATAATGCCACTCATGATGAGGTAGCCTTCATCCTTGACCAAGCGGTAAGCATCATCCGTCAAATGAATAAGGATATCCGCCAAGATATTAGCCACAATCACATCTGCCTCAATCTCAACTCCCTTAAGCAAGTCTCCTGCTGCTACATGAATGTTTTCCATACCAGGGTTGAGCTCAATATTTTCCTGAGCAACACGAACTGCCACATCATCCAGGTCGTAGGCAAAGATTTCCTTGGCACCAAGTAGCGAGCTGGCAATAGAGAGAACCCCTGAACCAGTACCCACATCTAGCACTGTTTCCCCACCACGAAGAACCTGCTCCAAGGCAAAGAGGCTCATCTTAGTGGTTGGATGGGTCCCCGTACCAAAAGCCATACCTGGATCCAGCTTGATAATCTTTTCCCCAGCAGTCGCCTCATAGTCCGTCCAAGACGGCACGATGGTCAAATCATGAGTGATACGAGCTGGTTCATAGTATTTCTTCCAGTTGTCTGCCCAGTCTTCCTCAGCCAAGGCAGTCGTCCCCATCTTGACCTCACCCAAATCCATAAAGTCTGTCAATTCTGCCAGGCGAGCCTGCAAGTCTGCCTCAACCGTTGCTACATCAACCGTATCAGGGTAGTAGGCTGTCACTACGATTTCTTCTTGCTGCTCAACCTCTGGGAAAATCTCGCCGAAGCGGTCAACATTTCCCACATAGTCCATACTATCTTCGATCGCAACACCTTGCGCTCCCAGCTCAATCAAGAGATTGGAAACCAACTCCTCTCCCTCACGCTTAACCGTTACTTTTAACTCTTGCCATGTTTCCATATTTAAGATACCAAGCCCGTAAAACACAAAGCCAAAATAGGAACTTCTCTGAAGACGCTTATGTCTAAGAGAAGTTTATCTTTTTGACACAATGTTTAGGGCGGGTTCAGTTTAGAAATTTAACTGAACCATCCTTTCTAATCACTTACTTTTAAATAATCTTTTAATCTCTCTTGCAACTGAGGCACAACTTGACTGGAACTAAGAAATTCCTCGACATTCATTAACTGATAGCCCTGACCTTCATCTCCAAATACGATACTGTCAAACTGAGCCTGTGTCAACTGACCGACTAAAAATACAGATTGTTTATCCGCAAAAAGCATACTTGGGTAAACCTTACTCCAAAGCAGACAATCCTCAGTCAGATGAATGCCCAGTTCTTCATAAACTTCACGCGCCGCGCACTCAAAAGGACTTTCATCCCCCTCTCGTCCCCCACCAGGCAGTTCCCACATATTGGGCCAGGGAATGTTTGCCTTATCATCTCGTAAGATAGTCAAGAGCTTATCCCCACAAAACAAAGCAATCTTACAGCCTGTGAAATCAGAAATCTCTATGTTCATGTCAAACTCCTAGTATCTCGGATAAGGATAAAACTCTCCTTCTTCCAAGCCTACTTTTCCTTCTTCAAAGACTTCTTGGTTCCATTCCATGACAAATTCTTCTGCTTCTGGGTCTTCCAAAAAGTCCATGAGGGCATCTAGCCCAACCTCGGCAGTATCTTTAAGGAATAGCGCAAAATAAGCTAAAAATTCACGAGAAAATCCTTTTTTAGGCAAGTAAGGGATAACCGTCAAATAGTCTTCCTCATTGACTGTTGACTTGGCAGGATTGTAAAAAAGGACTGCTTCTTCAAAGAGGATATCATCTGACGAAACCTCTCCATCTTCATCCACCATCTCCACACCTGCAGCGTTTTGCGCTTCCAATAGAAAACTCACTTCAACTGCGTGATTACGCTTGTCCCAACTAATCTCAAAGTCAAAGGGAAAGTTCTTCTCCAACTCTTCCTCTAAAACGTCTAAAAATCCATATGTTGCCATTTTGTCCTCTTTCTATGCGACTCTTTAATCGCCCCGATTGCTCGGAAATATGCTAAAATAGATACTACCATCTTACCACATATGTATCAGAAAATCCACGTTAGAAAGGACTGCTATGCCAGACAATCTCGCGCTTCGCATGCGCCCTAAAACCATCGACCAGGTCATCGGCCAGGAGCATCTGGTCGGACAAGGAAAAATCATCCGTCGCATGGTGGAAGCCAACCGCTTGTCTTCCATGATTCTATATGGACCTCCGGGAATCGGCAAGACCAGTATTGCCTCTGCCATCGCAGGGACGACCAAGTATGCCTTTCGAACTTTCAATGCGACAGTTGATAGTAAAAAACGACTGCAAGAAATCGCCGAAGAGGCGAAATTTTCTGGTGGCCTCGTCCTATTACTAGACGAAATCCATCGTCTTGACAAGACCAAGCAAGACTTTCTTCTTCCACTCTTGGAAAGTGGACTGGTCATCATGATTGGCGCTACGACTGAAAATCCTTTCTTTTCTGTCACTCCTGCCATTCGTAGCCGTGTTCAAATTTTTGAGTTGGAACCTCTGTCTAACCAAGACGTCAAAGAGGCCCTGCAGATAGCTCTAAGTAACCCTGAGCGTGGTTTTGATTTTCCAGTAGAACTAGATGAGGATGCGCTGGATTTCATTGCTACCTCTACAAACGGAGACCTTCGCTCTGCCTTCAACTCACTGGATTTGGCAGTTCTTTCTACCCCTGAGAATGACAAGGGCATTCGCCATATCACCCTAGACATCATGGAAAATAGCCTGCAGCGGAGCTACATTACCATGGATAAGGACGGAGATGGCCACTATGATGTTCTCTCAGCCCTGCAAAAGTCTATCCGTGGCTCAGATGTGGATGCTAGTCTTCACTATGCTGCCCGCTTGATTGAGGCTGGTGATTTGCCAAGTCTCGCTCGTCGTTTGACTGTTATCGCTTATGAAGATATCGGTTTGGCCAATCCTGAAGCCCAGATTCACACCGTGACTGCTCTGGGTGCTGCACAAAGGATTGGTTTCCCAGAAGCCCGCATTCTCATTGCCAATGTCGTCATTGATTTGGCCCTTTCTCCAAAATCCAACTCAGCCTATGTAGCTATGGATAAGGCACTTGCCGACCTCAAAACATCAGGGCACTTGCCTATTCCGCGACACCTGCGTGATGGACACTACAGCGGAAGCAAGGAACTAGGGAATGCCCAAGACTATCTCTATCCACACAACTACCCTGGAAATTGGGTCAAGCAAGACTATCTACCAGAAAAAATTCGTAATCATCACTATTTCCAAGCAGAAGATACTGGTAAATATGAACGGGCTTTGGCTCAAAGAAAGGAAGCTATCGACCGTTTGCGAAAAATCTGAAATCCTTTTCAAAAAATTGCACTTTCCTCTTGATTTTTTTTGAAAAAGTGGTATCATATAAACATAGAAACGCTGTGGTGTACGACTTCACACTTAAGTGTTGACCGACTATTTTTTGTATTATTAGGGAAACAAAAGTCTTCTAACAGCATGTAGGCCGTCTCACACGGAAACAGCTTCAGTTAGAGCGAGTTGCCCACCTGCTTAATTGCGCGGGTTCAATACAAACCGTGAAGTTTCGGCACCAATACAGCTTTTTTCTTTGCCTCCTTAGCTCAGCTGGCAGAGCAGCGGACTCTTAATCCGTGGGTCACAGGTTCGATCCCTGTAGGGGGCATCTAAATACAACAGGAAAAGCCTTGATAACCAAGGCTTTTTTGCTTGTCTATAACTGATTTACCCCATCATTTGTCCCACATTTTAAATCTATCTTTTCTTTTTGAATCAAATTACATCTTTACAAATAGTGTAAAGCCAGTTACTTTTGCTTTGATGCCATACAATATTTTCATGTAGAGAAGACAAATTTTATCTTCTCTTTTTATTTTCAAAATAATAAAAACTGATTTTCTTTTCATAAATCAGACTGAAACTTCCAAATTTTCCATTTTGTTTATTGACATTTCCTCTAAAAAGGTGTATAATATTTTTATTATCAAACTATACTATACTATATAGGGGGTATTGAAATGAAATTTTCTAATCGTTTACTGCTATTCCTTGCAGGAGTTGTTTTTGTCCTTTTAGGACTTTTCCTATTTACAAACCCAGTAGCTAATCTTGTTGTTTACAGCTGGTGGATTGCATTTGGTTTACTGGTTTCTTCTATAGCAGCTATTTTAGGCTATTTCTCTGTACCAAAAGAGCTTCGCTCACCAGCTCATCTTTTCCAAGGGATTGTTAATCTTCTCTTAGCTCTTTACCTCGTTGCCTATGGCTTTGTGACGCTGCCAGTTGTCATTCCAACTATTTTAGGAATTTGGTTAATTGTAGAAGCCATTATAGCTTTCTTTAAAGGCAATCGTCTGGGTTTGATTTTCCCTATTATTGGCAACCATATCATGTGGATAGCGTTGCTTGCATTTTTACTAGGTCTAGTGATTTTGTTCAATCCAGTAGCTACAAGTGTCTTTGTCGTTTATGTCGTTGCCTTTGCATTTTTAATTGTTGGTTTCACCTATATCCTTGATGCCTTTCGTAAATAATCTAGCTGCCATTTTGGGCATATTAAAATAGCTGGGAAGTTACATTCTCAGCTTTTTCTGTTGCCTCCTTAGCTCAGTTGGTAGAGCAGTAGACTCTTAAGCTATGGGGCGCAGGTTCGAGCCCTGCAGGGGGCACATCTAAATCAACAGAAATAAGCCTTGAAACCAAGGCTTTTTTTAACGTCTAATAGCTTTTTGTAGAAAAGTATTTAAAAATAAAAGAGAAGAGAATCTCTCACTCTCTTCTCAGTATATCTTATTAAATTTAGTTTTTCTTAATCTAGCTGATTTTCCTTTGCAACGACAAATTCCTTAACCAATCGATAGATAACAGCAAATATCGGTGTAAAGAATATCATCCCAAGTAAGCCAAAGAGATTGCCTCCAATACTAGCAGCCGCAAGCGTGAAAATAGCTGGCAAACCAATAGATTGACCTACAACTCTAGGATAAATAAGGTTTCCTTCAATCAGCTGTATAACTTGATATAGAAGAAGAGAAAGTAAGGCTTGAGTAGGACTCACTGTGAAGATAAAAATCGCTCCCACAACACAAGCAATCATAGGCCCTACATAAGGAATGAACGATAGCACTCCTGCAAAGATACCTGTCATTACTCCATAGGGTATCCCAAACATGCTGTAACCAACCGCTATCATAACTCCTATGATAACTGCTTCAATCAGCTGACTCATCAAAAATTGGTCATAAGTCTCTAGTGCTACTTGTCCAATGTAAGTCAACTTTATCACCACCTTCTCTGGAAGAAAAACTTTTAGAAGTCGACTCGTCATCGCTGCCAAATGTTCCTTACTGGATAAAAATAAAAAGGTGAAGACTATAATCAAAAAGGCATTCATCAAACTTGAAAAAATATTGCCGATATTACTAGTCAGACCTGATAAAAAACCTATCAAAGCTTGGCTAATAGAACTAGATTGTCCCTGTATGCCTGATACGATAGTTGACAACATGTCTTTGGTTACAAATTCCGAGCTGCCTAGCAATTTCCCAAGTTGAGTAAGGACTGTTGAAAGGACTGTTCCCAGCTGACTAATAGTCTGGGCTAGGGTTGGCAGCACCAAAACCAAAAGACAGATCACGATTAAGATAAGAGCTAGGAAAACAAGTACCATGGCAATCGGACGACGCAACTCTGCCTTTACCTTCAATTTAACTAAGTACTGTTCAATTTTTTTCATAGGAACATTAAGCACAAAAGCAATAACAGCACCATAAATCAAGGTTGATATTACATCAAAGAGAGAGATTGCTCCTGATATAAAGCTCGATGCATTCAGAATTACAAGAGCAACCAGCCCTATAAAAAGTATTAACGGGGTGTATTTTTTTACTAAGTTCATAAATTCTCCTTAATAAACATGTTTAGATACGACTATACTATTTGGTTTTTCAAACTCTCGATTAAGGTAGGCTTGGTAAGTTCCTGGAGCGATAAATCCTTTGGGTGAGAGGATATCGGTGCCAGCCTGACCGACTATGGTATCAGCCAAGAGCACACAGTTTGTAGATAAGACAAAGTAGGATTTAAACTTAGATTTGATAAATTTATAAAGTTCCCCATCTGTCTCATGTCTGATTTTATAAGCGTAGGTGTAGTCTTCCTTACCATCACCTGTCATGATTTTATCTGCACTTGGCTCCCATGGAATCGTCAGTTGTTTCAATTCAGCCAACTTTTTCTGAACTGCTTTTTCCATTTCAGGCGTCAAATCTATCCCATAACCAAAAAGCGTTTTTTGACTCTCACGTTTACATAGGTCAATGTACTTGTCACGATCACAGAAATATAAGACACCATCTCCTACCATGCCAAATAAGGTCTCAGAAGACGGATCATAGTTGCCATAAGAAATAACACGGCCTTGATAGCAGATATCCACATGACCAATTGCCGAAAACAGAGAGGTCTCAGCTGTATGAACAAAAATTTCAAGCTCCGCTGTCTTACCAGACTTCACTATTCCAAGATGGATATCTTCTTCCTCATCAGCATTTTCCAGCATAAATTTGTTAACTTTTGCTAAAGTTCTTGCAGGGATGAGAGCGGCTAGGACAATAGGTAAGCTAATTCTAATACGACGTTTGAGATGGTTTTTCCCAATTTCCTCCTCAAACAAGAAACCATCACGGATATTGGACACACCATAAAGGAAAAAATAAGCCCCTAATACAAAGAGTTGAAAGACAGAATTTCCTGTAGAGGACAAAAGACTAGTCCCACCAAGAAAAACTAGTACGAGTCCATCTAGTAAGAGACGAAAACGAGGTCGAATTTTGTTTTTGCGGTAGAGAACATAGGTGACAAGGTTAATACTAGCATGAAAAATCTGATAAACTCCAATCACAAGAGCCAAAATATAAATCGGCACATCCGTCGCAAGATTGGAGCCAAGCAAATATCCCAGCACTAACAATTTAACCAGTGCAACTCCCAAGGTGTCCGTTGACTGACTTTTTTTGAAAATACGTAATACTAAATCTAAGACCGTTGCTATCCAAGCTAAAAACAGAACCAGTCGAATAACCTTTACTGGCAACCAAGTCCCCGTGACCATCAAGATGAGACCTAGCAGAACAAACAAGAACCCCTGAGCAAGTAATTTCTTACCTGTCAGACCTAAAGATAGAATTTTCGCCATATAAAAACCTTTCAACAATAAAAATTAAACACTCCGATTAAACTGACTAGTAAATAGCCAACACTACAAACAGCCTGTGCCAGCAACATATGGTGACTAGAAATGACTGTAGTAATGTCACCATCTTGTCTTATGCACTTCTAAAATTTGTTATATTGATTAGAAACCAGAGCTTATAAAAACTAGCTAAACTCGAGAGATAGACACAATTGCGACGAAAAAATGTATAACCAATTCAACTTGTTAAGGTAAGAAAGCATTATTTCCAATCTATTAATTATTCATCTATTACCTATTATGACACAATATTCCCTATAGTTCAACTTTTTACTTGTTTTTATATTACACGGACTAAAAAGTTTTCAACAGTTGATTGCATTTGTTTTAATAAGTTTTAACCTTTCTTGGTTAGATAAAAAAAGAACCATACAGTTTAGAATCTGTATGGTTTTTGCCCCACTTTTGTCCCATTTTTAAATCATGACATTGAAAATACCTAAAATCACTTATATTTCAATATTTTTAATTGCTCTCAATATGAAAGTCCTTTCCAAATCCCTGTAGGGGGCATCTAAATCAACAGGAAAAAGCCTTGGAATCAAGGCTTTTTTGTGTAGTCTTAGCACTAAAAAACGATAGAAAAAACACCCCTTCTGAACTGCACCCCAAAAGTTAGACAGAAAAAACCTAACTTTTGTGGCGCAGTTCATTCGCGTCACATGAAGTTATTTAAGCATCTCCTTTTTTTTTACCATTTTCTGTTATAATAAATTGTACTTCTAAAATAGAAAGGTCTTAAGATGACAACTCTTATTAAACATAAACGTGTAGAATTTTCAGAACTTTTTTATGACTTAGTTTTTGTTTTTGCAATTTCAAAAGTAACTACTTTAATTGACCATCTTCATAACGGTATTTTGACTTGGAATTCTTTGCTTGATTTTTTCATGTCTGTCTTGCTTCTCATCGATTCCTGGATGATTCAAACCGATTATACCAATCGCTATGGAAAGAACTCTTTATTTAACATAGTAATCATGTTTATCAAAATGGGAATTTTACTCTTTATAGCCAATATGATTGGACCTGATTGGCAACAATATTTTCATTATCTCTGTTGGGCTATTGGTACATTAACCCTTACCTTATTTTTTCAATATTTGGTTGAATTTTTTAGAAAATCAACCGATGATGTTAATCGGGAAAGTATCAAAGGTTTTCTATGGATAACAGGTCTACGAAGTTTAGAAATCTATCTAGCAGCTCTTCTTCCTATTTACATTGGAGTCTATATCCTTTATGCTAGTATTCTGCTAACATTTATTACGCCAATTACCTCGATTAGTAAAGATGATCATTACCAGGTAAATCTCCCCCATTTAATCGAGCGCATCTCCCTTCTTGTCATTATTACGTTTGGAGAGATGATTATGGAGCTAGCTAACTTCTTTACAATCGAGAATTTCTCGATTTATTCGGTTCTTTATTTCATTATTATGCTTTCTCTGTTCTTGTTTTATTTTGGTCAATTCGACCATGCTATTGATGAAGAATCTAATCAAAAGGGACTATTTCTAATTTACAGTCACTATCCTATTTTCATTGGACTTCTTATGATGACCGTTTCGATGAGTTTTCTTCTGAATCCTGAAACTAATCTTCTCTTTGCAACCAGCTTCTTTTATATCGGAATTGGCCTCTTCCAAGCTGCTGTCCTAGCAAATGGGCCCTATAACAAACACTATCTTCGCTATTCGAAAAGTTACTACTGTGTCCAAGCTACACTCTATCTGGCTGCCTTGATTCTCTCTTTAATCTTTGCTTCTAATCCTATAATAGTAGTGAGTATAACAACCATTTTAGCTCTAGCTATAGCTATTCATTCTATTTATTTTTATATGACACAGACTAAAAAACATTCCACACCTTACTGGGAGTTGTTTTAATGAGTTTATAAGATTAAAAAGCTTTGGGAACCAAGGCTTTTTTTTCATTAATTTGTTTTTCCATTTTATCCTCCAATTTGATCTCGCACTGACATTTATTTATAACAAAACTATATATCTAGAATAGCATAATCATTAGGTATTATAGGTTTTCAAACCAAATACGAGTCATTCGTTTTTGCCCCACTTTTGCCCCATTTTTAAATCATGACATTGAAAATACCTAAAAGTACCTTCCGAAAATCACTTAAATTTCAACTTTTTAATTACTTTCAAGATGATATAGTCTCCCAAATCCATGGGGGCATCTACATACAACAGGAAAAGCCTTGGAATCAAGGTTTTTTTCGTATCTTCTACAAAAAAAGCAAGAGTTTTAGAGGACTATGACTCTAGATGTACATTTTACTTAAATGACTGAAGGTCTTTTCTTAATAAAAACACCCCAAAAATTAGATTTTTTCTGTCTAACTTTTGAGGTACAGTTCAAAACGCGAAATAGCATTTTTTATTTTAGGTTACTAATCTAATCGAATAAACATCATGGCATTTAACAAAGATATGAGTGAGACCGTGTTTATATTATTTGAATAGATCAGTCTCTTATTTTCAATCGGAGGAATAATAAAATTAGAAATGATGATATCATAAGGCGATTCTTCTAAAGATTCCTTTGATAATTCTAATTCAGTCCAAACTTCAAGTTCAAAATTGTTGCTGCAATAATAAGAAAGTGTCTCTGCAACGGATTTTGCATGATACTGATCAAAATTACTCATAACCAGAACCTTCAGCTTTGGCTGATTTTGTAGTAGATTAAGCACCAAATGTTTGGTATGAGTGATGAAGGTATAAGATAGATGATTTACCATCATTGAACTAGAACAAACTTCAAGAGTCTCTAAATAATGAGAAAGCTCTTTTTTTACATCTGAAACAAATTTAGGGAAAATATTTTGAAAATTCCTGATTGTATTCCCTTTTTGATCAAATAAAATAAACTCAGTGGACAACTCCTGACGATACAGATGTGCAGTATTATGCAGATGCCAAATCAGATTATCCTTATTCTCAATCTCAATCTGATACTTGACTGAAATCTGATCAATAAAATCACTCAATAGATGGTAAGATTTTTCAACATAGCTATCCTTTTTTACGCATTTCATAAAGAGACTTTCATCTATGAAAAACATTTTTTGAAAGTAAGACACAAATAATTGGCAAACAACTTCTTCATCTAAAGAGATATTGTATTCTAATTCAAAATTCTTAGCAACACCTTCTATTCCTTCTACCTGCATTAAAAAATCCAAACTTTGATCGTTAAAAGAGTCTTTCTCTACTTCCATGAAATGACCAAACTTTATTCTATATAGGTTCGTAACTAGGAGCAACTTTAGCATTCTATGAGTTGACAAATTCATTGGAAAGCTTGTTTCCTTATAAACCAATTCTAACAATTGAGATAGGGGCTCTGATGAAAAATTTTCAAATGGCCATTCTAGGAAATAATATTTTTCTGAAAAATATTATGCAAAAAAGTAACGAATGTCTCTCTCATTTCCAATGATTCGAACAGGAGTCAGACTGATTTCAAATTGAAATTGCCTTTTAATCACTTTATTGATTTGGCTAATAATACGATAGAGCGAAGATGAACTGATATAGAATTCTTTACAAATACTTTCAGCTTGACAACCTTCATTAAAAGAGATAAATTCTAAAATCGAAAAATGAGTTGAATGCTTAAAGAAATGATGGTAAACCATTTCAATATCACTATCATCGGTATTAATAATGCGTATACCATTAGTCGAAGAATGAAAAATCAAGTCAGGAAAAGCAGATTTAACATGGGATAGATCATCTTTGACTACACGTTCTGTACAATTTAATAACTCTGCTAGTTCAGAACGATGAAACCATCGTTTATGTTCAAATAATAATTCTAATAATTCTAATTGCCTATGACTTTTTTAGATAATAAATCTCTCATGAATGTCTTTCTCTTTTTATAAATTATCGGATTTCACCTCTTGCAATTATACCACAATGAATAGGTATAGCATGCTATAACGACTTTTACTAAGATCCTTTATCTCGTATAATAACACTACGGAGGCAATATATAAACAATTTTCTTATTTTACCGTCTATTAAGTGCGTGAATACAGAATCAAATTCAAGTCGAAAGATTATATTTTTAATTTTAAAAATTATATAATAGCAACAATCAAAGAATTTGATTTTTTTATATTAAAATTATAAAATAATCAAAATAATTGATTATTTTATATTAAAATTATATAATAGCGATAATCAAAGGAATTGATTTATTTTTTGATATTAAAATAGAAAAGGAGGGTAAGCAATATTGTGGTCAATCATTGCTGGAGGTCTTATTGGACTTGTAGCAGGTAGAATCACTAAAAAAGGTAGTTCTATGGGAATCGTCGCAAATGTATTCGCTGGTTTAGTCGGGTCATCTGTAGGACAATCCCTTTTAGGTAGTTGGGCCCATCCATCGCTGGAATGGCTTTGATCCCATCTATTGCAGGAGCAGCAATTGTTGTTACTGTAGTATCATTCTTTACAGGTAAAAAATAATTACTTGTAAAATAAACTATTTTTAAATAGATTAGACGGGTAAAAATAGTTTAATGTTAAATCGAAAGGATTGTATATGTCAAAAACAAAGAAAATATTTTTAATTATTTTCTGTATTTTAATCTTGACAATTTTCCTTCCTGTTTTGATAGATTATCATCAAGTTAGTGATCTAGGCATTCAGCTATTTAGCTGGAGACAGAATCATTTCGTTGAATTCTATCTCTCTAGATATATATTCTGGGGGATAGTGGCTCTATCAACTTTAGTTTTGTTATCGATGTTAGTTGTGTTGTTTTATCCTAAACGTTATTTGGAAATTCAACTTGAAACTAAAAACGATACATTAAAATTAAAGAATTCTGCAATCGAAGGTTTTGTTAGAAGTTTGGTGAGTGATCATGGATTGATCAAGAACCCAACTGTTCATGTAAATTTACGAAAAAATAAATGTTTCGTTCATGTAGAAGGTAAAATTCTTCCTTCGGACAACATCGCTGACAGATGCCAACTAATTCAAAATGAAATAACTAATGGATTGAAGCAGTTTTTTGGTATTGAGCGTCAGGTTAAACTAGAAGTTCTAGTAAAAGACTACCAGCCTAAACCAAAACCTCAAAACAAAAAGACTGTTAGTCGTGTGAAGTAAGGAAGTAAAAAATGGAATGGCTTAAACAATATCGATATCCAATTATCACTGGTCTCATAGGCGTATTTCTCGCTTGTTTGATTATCTCCTTTGGCTTCTTCAAAACAATATTTGTATTGATTTTAGGAGCACTGGGAGTTGCAGCTGGATTATATATCGAAAAAAACTATATAGATAAATAAAAATTACTAATTTAATTAAAGGAGTTTCATATGTCAAACGAAAAAAACATTAACACTAACGTAGAAAAGAAAGATGCTACTGTTGTAGCTCACGAAATCAAAGGGGAACTTACTTACGAAGATAAAGTTATCCAAAAAATCATTGGTCTGTCACTAGAAAACGTTTCAGGTCTTTTGGGAATCGACGGTGGTTTCTTCTCAAATCTTAAAGAAAAAATCGTTAACAGCGATGACGTAACAAGTGGTGTTAACGTAGAAGTTGGTAAAACACAAGTTGCAGTTGACTTAAACATTATTGCTGAGTACCAAAAAAATGTTCCAGCTTTATATTCAGAAATCAGAGAAATCGTATCTTCAGAAGTTGCTAAAATGACTGACTTGGAAGTTGTTGAAATCAACGTAAACGTTGTCGACATCAAAACTAAAGAACAACATGAAGCAGACTCAGTAAGCCTTCAAGATCGCGTATCTGACGTTGCTGAATCAACAGGAGAATTCGCTTCAGAACAATTCGAAAAAGCTAAATCTGGTCTTGGATCTGGTTTCTCAACTGTTCAAGAAAAAGTTAGCGAAGGCGTAGAAGCTGTTAAAGGTGCAGCAACTGGTGTAGTATCTCACGAAAAAACTCGTGTAAACTAAGATAAAATAAATATAACAGGAGAAATTATCATGTCAGTAGAAGAAAAATTAAATCAAGCTAAAGGTTCTATTAAAGAAGGTGTTGGGAAAGCCATCGGTGATGAAAAAATGGAAAAAGAAGGAACAGCTGAAAAAGTTGTTTCTAAAGTAAAAGAAGTTGCTGAAGATGCCAAAGACGCTGTAGAAGGCGCTATCGAAGGTGTTAAAAACATGTTGAGTGGCGACAATAAATAAGGCTAAAAGTTACTTTATCTTTTTAGTAACATTAGTCAAAAGAGTCTGAGTCAAGATGATTCTCAGAAAACAAAAAGCTAGAGATTTCCAATTGCGGAACTCTAGCTTTTTAATTTTGCCTCTTTCTCTTATTATATTTCAGCAGGTTGTTGACCATGAGTACGAATCCCATGTCAATTCTCACTTGACGCTTACCTCTCAGATGACATCTCTTATAACCAAACAAACCTTTGTCTGCCCAAAGACAGATTTCATATCAATCTTACGTTTAGCGAAAATTTATCTACCCTTGGAAGATAAAAGTGCCTGATATTCTTTAGTTTTTAAACACTGGTAACGTTCATTCATATACAGTCCTTTTGAGGGGCTGATTCAGGTTCATCATCGCAGTCAAGATTGATTTCAAGGATTTTTACTTTCTATCTCCCCTTTTTCATGATGTATTTTCGTATAGGTGCTTCAACCATTTGAACGATTTCAAATCCTTCTTTTTGATAGAGATGCTGGGCTGCTTGATTTGCTTCGAAGACATTTAGAGAAATACTATCTATATCTTCATTTTCAAAGACCAAACTAACAAATTTCCTTAAAGCCTGCCTACCTAATCCCTGCCCCTGTTTCTGGGGATTGATAAAAAATCTCCCGATATGAAGATTCCTGTCTTCTTGCCTGATTTTCTGGATAAGCCCCACAAACTCTTGTCCTTCAAAGATTGAAAAGATTCCTTCCAAATCTTGCAAAACTGGAATTGTCAAGGGAAAAGGAATCATTGTTCCCATCCATTGCTCTTGAAAGGATTTGCCAAGGGAGTTGGACCATTGGCATACGAGCTGAGCGTTTTCTGGGCTCACATTTTCTTCAAAACGAATTGTCATCTTGACCTCACCATCTTATCTATGTTTCTCCATTATACTACTTCTCCCATTTTTTACGAATAGATAAGTATGATTGATTTTTATTTTTTTCTTGTCGGGAGCATTCTCGCTTCCTTTCTTGGTTTGGTCATTGACCGTTTTCCAGAGCAATCCATTATCCTACCAGCTAGCCACTGCGATGCCTGTCAGACTCGCTTGCATCCCTTAGATTTGATTCCGATTCTCTCGCAGGTCTTCAATCGCTTTCGCTGTCGCTACTGCAAGGCTCCTTATCCAGTCTGGTATGCCCTTCTTGAACTAGGTTTAGGTCTCCTTTTTCTGGTTTGCTCTTGGGGATTTCTTTCCTTGGGGCAAGTCATCCTAATCACTGCTGGTTTGACTCTGGGCATCTACGACTTCCGTCATCAGGAATATCCCTTACTAGTCTGGCTGACTTTTCACCTAATCCTCATGGCTTTCTCTGGCTGGAATCTAGTCATGGTCCTCTTCCTTGTCCTTGGAATTGTGGCTCATTTTATCGATATCCGCATGGGCGCAGGGGATTTTCTCTTTTTAGCTTCTTGTGCTATCGTCTTTAGCGCAACGGAGTTACTTATCTTGATTCAGTTTGCTTCTGCAACAGGGATCCTAGCCTTTCTCCTGCAAAAGAAAAAGGAAAGACTTCCTTTCGTGCCCTTCCTCTTACTCGCGGCTTGTGTAATTATTTTTGGTAAGCTACTGCTTGTTTGATAAAGTCCTGAATTGGCTCTCCTTGGTGGAGAGCTTTTACAATTTTCGAACCAACGATAACACCATCTGACACCGCATTGAAGCGTTCTACATCGGCTTGACTAGATACGCCAAAACCTGTCAAGACTGGGATATCAGCCACATGATGCAATTGTGCCAAGTGCTTGTCCAAGTCTGCACGATAATTGCCAGATTTCCCTGTCACCCCATTGATGGCAACCGCATAGACAAATCCTTCTGCCCCTTCAATCAACTCTTTCTGACGCTCAATCCCTGTGGTCAAGCTTACTAAAGGAATCAAAGCAATGTCTGTGTCTGCCAAAAAAGGCTCTACAAAGTTGGCATGCTCATGAGGCAGGTCTGGAATAATCAAGCCCTTAACCGCTGTATCTGCCAAACCTTTAACAAAATTCTCCACACCGTACTGAAAGAGGGGGTTGAAGTAGGTCATGATGACCAGCGGAACCTCTGTTTCAATGGTTTTCAAGGTTTCAACCAAAGCCTGGGTAGAAGTCCCATGGGCTAAACTGCGCAAGCCAGCTTCTTCGATAACAGGTCCATCTGCAACAGGGTCTGAAAAGGGAATGCCCACTTCAATGGCAGAGACACCCAAATCTTCTAAAAAGTGAATTGTTTCAGCAAGACCGTCCAAACCTTTTTCGTGGTCACCAGCCATGATATAGGGAACGAAAATTCCTTTTCCAGTTGCTTTTATAGCATTCAATTTTTCTGTTAGTGTCTTAGGCATGAGCTTCTCCCTTCTTTGCTGCATCTGCTTCCAAGCGGTCTTTGACTTGAACCACATCCTTGTCCCCACGACCTGATAGGCAGACAATCATGGATTTGTCTGGTCCAAGTTCTTTGGCCAATTTCACCGCAAAGGCGATAGCATGACTAGATTCTAAGGCTGGGATAATTCCTTCCACACGAGACAAGAGTTGGAATCCTTCCAAGGCTTCTTCGTCAGTCACAGGAACATAGCTGGCACGTTTGATATCGTGGTAGTGAGAATGCTCTGGACCGATACCAGGATAGTCCAAACCTGCTGAGATCGAGAAGGCTTCAAGAATTTGACCATGGGCATCTTGGAGCACATCCATGAGGGAACCGTGAAGGACACCCGGACGACCCTTGGTCAAGGTAGCTGCGTGATGCTCTGTATCCACACCAAGTCCTGCTGCTTCAGCTCCATACATAGCTACTGATTCATCTTCTACAAATGGATGGAAGAGACCGATGGCATTAGAACCACCACCAACACAGGCTACTAAGGCATCTGGTAGATTTTTACCTGTCAAGTCACGGTACTGTTGTTTAGCTTCTCGACCAATAACACTTTGGAAGTCACGAACGATTTCTGGGAATGGATGAGGCCCCAAGGCAGAACCAAGGATATAGTGGGTATCATCAATATTAGCTACCCATGAACGAAGGGCTGCATTGACCGCATCCTTGAGCACGCGCGAACCGTCTGTCACTGCCTCAACCTTAGCTCCCAAAAGCTCCATACGGAAGACATTGAGGGCTTGGCGTTTGACATCTTCCTCACCCATGTAGATAGTACATTCCATGTTAAAGAGGGCTGCAGCAGTTGCAGTTGCCACACCGTGCTGACCAGCACCTGTTTCAGCGATAATTTTCTTTTTACCCATGCGTTTAGCAAGCAAAACTTGTCCCAAGGCATTGTTAATCTTGTGGGCCCCTGTATGGTTAAGGTCTTCCCGTTTGAGATAAATCTTGGCTCCGCCGATATGCTGAGTCAAATTTTTTGCGTAGTAAAGGGGAGTTTCACGCCCCACGTACTGACGCAAGAGTTGGTTTAATTCCTCTTGGAAACTTGGGTCTGCCTGACTTTCACGGTAGGCTTTCTCCAACTCCAAAACTGCTGTCATCAATGTTTCTGGGACGAAACGTCCGCCGAATTTTCCGTAAAATCCATCTTTATTTGGTTCTTGATATGCCATTCTTTGCCCTCTCTATAAATCTTCTAATCTTTTCCTGATCTTTTTGTCCATTTGTCTCCACTCCGCTTGATACATCTACTGCATAGGGAGTAAAGTGTTGAATTGCTTTTACTACATTGTCTTCCTTAAGGCCACCTGCGATAAAGAAGGGCTGAGCTAATTCCGTCGTATCCAGTTGCCCCCAGTCAAAGGTCTGGCCACTCCCTGCCACAGGGGCATCAAAGAGTAGATAATCTGCCTGAGAATTAGGCACATGCCCATTTCCATCCACCTGTACAGCCTGAATGCTGGCACAAGGCAAATCCTCAAACAAATCATCTGCCACCTGACTGTGAACTTGAACCAAGTCCAAGCCAACTTTTTCAATCGCTTCTAGCAGTTCTACCCGACTTGGTGAAACAAATACCCCAACCTTTTTTACGTCTGACGGAATAATCTTTGCCAGCTCAGCAGCCTGATCCAAGGTCACCTGTCTTTTGCTAGGTGCGAAGACAAAGCCGATGTAGTCCGCTCCTGCTGAAACGGCTGTTCCCACCGCTTCCTCGGTCGATAATCCGCAAATTTTAACCTTTGTCAATCTGCAACTCCTTGATTCTCTGGGCTACATCTTCTGCCTGCATGAGAGCTGTCCCTACTAAAATGCCGTTAAAGTATGGTGCTACTCGCTCTGCATCCTGCCCTGTGAAAATAGCTGATTCAGAAATATACAAGCAATCATCTTTGAAGTGTTTAGCCAAGTCTACACTGGTCTCCAAATCGACCTCAAAGGTGGTCAAGTTTCGGTTATTAACTCCGATAATCTGAGCACCGAGTCTGTGAGCTACCTCTAGTTCAGCTAGATTGTGGGTTTCCACCAAGACTTCCAGACCAAGCTCTGTCGCGTAGTCGTAGAGTTCCTTAAGGCGTTCTTCTGACAAGGCAGCCACAATGAGTAAGATGACTGTTGCACCTGCATTGCGAGCACGGATGATTTGCTTTTCATCGATGATAAAGTCCTTGTTGAGCGTTGGAATCTGTACCTGACTGGAAATCCCCCGTAGATAATCCAAATGACCTTTAAAGAAAACCTCATCTGTCAAAACCGAAATCATCACTGCTCCGTTCGCTTCATAAGTCTGGGCCTGTTGCACAATATCCACATTGAGATTGATATCTCCCAGACTAGGGCTAGCTTTCTTGACTTCAGCGATTACCTGTAAACGGTCTTGGTGATTCTTCAAAAATTCAGCCAAGCGATAGGTCTGACGCAGGGGCTGGACTTCCTCCAGCTCCATCTGCTCGACCTCACGCGCCTTCTGCTCCAAGATTCGTGCTAAAAATTCCTGACTCATTTTTGGTACTCCTGTAACAGTCTGAGTTTTTCAAGGGCCTTGCCACTAGCAATCACTTGACGAGCCAAGGCAACCCCATCCTTGATATTATCTACCTTACCATTAGCATAGAAACCAAGACCAGCATTTAAAACTGTAGTTTCCAAGAATGGACTTGGTTCATTTTTAAGAACGCTGAGCAAAATTTCTGCATTTTCCTGAGCATTGCCTCCACGAATATCTTCGATAGCGTAACGTTCCATTCCCAAATCCTCTGGAGTAAAGCTTGACAAGGTGATTTCGCCATTCTCAAGAAGTGCAATCTTGGTTGTCCCGTTCAAACCAGCTTCATCCAAACCTTCTGGTCCAGCAACCACGATAGCGCGTTTGCGACCCATATTTTTCAAAACCTGAGCTGTACTTTCTAGAAGTTCTGGACGACTAATTCCAAGAAGCTGTGTTTCCAAGGCCATTGGGTGAATCAGTGGACCAGTCAAGTTCATAATCGTTGGAATACCCAATTCCAAACGAGCTGGCATGATGTATTTCATTGCTGGATGCATATTTTTAGCAAAGAGAAAAACGATGCCAGTCTTATCAAAGACCTTACCTAGTTCAGCTGGTTTGAGGTCTAGGTTAATGCCCAAGGCTTCTAGGACATCTGCAGAGCCAGATTTAGAAGAAATCGAACGGTTACCGTGCTTAGCCATATGAATGCCGCCACCAGCCAAGACGAAGGCTGCAGTTGTGGAAATGTTAAAGCTGAAAGACTTGTCCCCACCTGTACCACAGTTGTCCATAGCATCATGTATCTCAGTTGGAATATGTTGGGCATGTCCTCTCATGACTTGGGCAATGGCTGTGCGCTCTTCAGGTGTTTCTCCCTTCATCTTAAGAGCCAAGAGGAGAGAAGCAATCTGTGCTTCGGTTACACGCCCAGTTACGATACGCTCAATGACGTCCGTCATTTCAACACCTGATAAATTTTCAAATTTTGCTAGTTTTTCAATAATCTCTTTCATCCTAGTTTCCTCACTTTACAACCTTCTCAATAAAATTCCGAATAGAAGACAAGCCATCTGGCGTTCCAATGCTCTCTGGATGGTACTGGAAGCCATAAATTGGAAGTGTTTTGTGTTGAATCCCCATGATGGCTTGGTCATCAGTCGAACGAGCTGTCACTTCAAAGTTTTCTGGCATTTCTTCAATTAAAATACTGTGGTAACGCATGACCGCACGGCCATCCTCAATGCCTTGATACAAAACAGATGGCGCTTCAAAGCTGATATTGCTCTGTTTCCCATGCATGACTTTTGGAGCCAAACCTAACTTACCACCAAAGACTTCTGCAATGGCTTGGTGACCCAAACAAATCCCAAGAATCGGCTTCTTGCCAGCAAAATCACGAATCATGTCTTCCATCTTTCCAGCATCAACTGGCCAACCAGGACCAGGAGAAAAGACCAGACCATCTGCTTTTCCAGCTTCTTCATACAGCCTGGGATCATCATTTCTCAAGACCTGAACTTCTGCAAAATTCCCAATGTATTGGGCCAAGTTATAAGTAAAAGAATCATAGTTGTCAATTAATAAAATCATGGTCTTAGTTCTCCAATTCTAGTCATAGATTTTGCTTTGTTAATGGTTTCTTGGTATTCGTTTTGGGCAATAGAGTCGTAGACAATCCCTGCCCCAGCCTGCACATAGGCTGTTTGATTTTTGAGAATCATAGTTCGGATAGCAATGGCGAAGTCCATATCACCCGTCGCAGACAAGTAGCCGATTGCTCCTGCGTATACGCCTCGTTTTTCTGTTTCCAGTTCATAGATACGTCTCATCGCGCGAATTTTTGGTGCTCCAGAAACAGTTCCAGCAGGAAGTGTTGCTTTCAAGGCATCCATGGCAGTGAGTTCTGGAAGCAAACACCCTTTGACCACACTGGTCAAATGCATGACATAGCGGAAGAGCTCCACTTCCATATACTTAGTGACTTGAACACTGGCCGTTTCAGAGATGCGGCCAATATCATTTCGTCCCAAGTCTACTAACATCCGATGCTCTGCTGTTTCCTTCTCATCCGAAAGCAGGTCTGTCGCCAAATCCTTGTCTTCTTCATCCGTAGCGCCTCTTGGTCGTGTCCCTGCAATCGGATTGGTTGTCACGATGCCATTTTTGACAGAAACCAAACTTTCTGGACTGGCACCGATGATTTGATAATCCCCAAAATCATAGAAATAAAGGTAATTAGAAGGATTAGTCACGCGGAGATTTCTGTAGAAGTCAAATGGATTTCCAGTAACTTCTGCTGAGAAGCGCTGACTGAGTACACATTGGAACATATCGCCATTACGAATCAAGTCACGAGCTGTTTCCACCATTTCCTCAAACTTCTGAGGAGCGATATGGGGTTTGAAGTCCAGTGGAGATAGATCCAAGTCTTCAAATTCATTTGGAGCAGGAATGCGTAATTCCTCAAGCACTTGGTTCAAGGCTTCTTCCAAGTCTTCTTGGCTACGCTCACTATAAAGAGCATCCTCTATGACATGGATTTTTTCCTTCTTGTGGTCAAAGACCATGTAACTCTCATAGACGAAGAAATGCATGTCTGGAGTTCCAATTGTATCTTCAGGAATTTGACCAATTTCTTCATAAAGCGAAATCATATCGTAGCCAACAAAGCCAATGGCTCCCCCACCAAAAGGTAGGTCTGAATGGTGCTGGTTCTTATGAGTCACTTCATAAAGGAAATCCAAGGGATCCCGATCAATCACTTGACCATTTTGATAAAGAACTCCATTTTCAAACTTAATCTCAAAAACTGGATTATAGGCTAAGATAGAAAAACGAGCGGTTTCCTTGTCTCTCGGAATACTCTCTAAAATAACCTTGTGTTGCCCCTTTAGGCGCATATAAGCCAAGATTGGTGATAAGACATCTCCATGAATGATTCGTTCCATTGTAATTTCCCTTTCAGTTCTACTTCTAGTCCGTGGTGACTGTATGAAAAATCCCCACGCAAAATAACTTGCGTGAGGACGAAATTCGCGGTGCCACCTCAATTATAGGATTTCTCCTATCTCTCATTCCTGTCTTAGAAAGGTTCTGTAACAGGCTGTGCGATAAAGGGCACTCCCTTGAGAATTATGTTTTCTTCTCTCGTTTCAGATGGACCCAACCTTACAGCTTTCTCTGCTTGTTTCCAGCAACCACAAGCTCTCTGTGAGAGAAAGGACTGTAATTTTTCCATCTTTTATTTTTTAGCTTCTAGGTAGTCTGCAATCGCAGCTACGTCCTTGTCTCCACGACCAGAGACATTGATGATGATAATGTCGTCTTTACTTAGTTTCGGTGCACGTTTAACTGCTTCTGCGATGGCATGCGAACTTTCAATCGCTGGGATAATTCCTTCTGTCTTGCTGAGGAGGAGCAAGGCTTGAACAGCTTCTTCGTCTGTCGCAGCGACATATTCCACGCGACCTGAATCTTTAAAGTAAGCGTGTTCTGGGCCAACCCCTGGATAGTCCAAACCAGCTGAGATAGAGTAAACTGGAGCCAGCTCTCCATCTTCCTTAAAGACTGCATAGGTCTTCATACCGTCGACAATTCCGATACTACCTTTTGTCATAGTAGCTGCGTGCTTGTCTGTATCAAGTCCATGACCAGCAGCTTCGACCCCAACCAATTTGACTTCTTCATCAGCCACATACTGCGAAAAAGCACCGATAGCATTGGAACCACCACCTACACAGGCAATAACGTAATCTGGTAAACGACCTTCTTTTTCTAAGATTTGACGGCGAGATTCTTCACTGATGACCTTTTGGAACTCGTGGACAATTGTAGGATAAGGGTGAGGACCTACAGCAGATCCCAGAACATAAAAGGCTTCCAAATCATTCATCCATGCTCCAAAGGCTGCATCAACCGCATCCTTAAGAGTTCGTGTCCCCGTTTCAACTGCGTGAACAGTTGCTCCCATCATCTCCATACGAAAAACATTGAGACGTTGACGTTCCACATCTTCTGCCCCCATGTAGACATCACAGGCCATACCAAACTTGGCTGCAGCAGCTGCAGTCGCAACACCGTGCTGACCAGCTCCTGTTTCCGCGATAACCCGTTTTTTGCCCATACGTTTAGCAAGAAGAATTTGCCCTAAAACGTTGTTGAGCTTGTGAGAACCAAGGTGGTTAAGATCTTCGCGCTTGAGGTAAATCTTAGCTCCACCTAAGTAGTCTGTCAAACTTTCTGCAAAATAGAGCGGTGTTTCGCGACCGGAATAGTCCTTTAAGTAATGGCGAAATTCTGCCAAAAATTCTGGATCATCCTTGTATTTGTCAAAAGTCACTTCCAACTCATCCAACAAAGCCTGAATCGGCTCCGGTACAAAACTACCACCAAATTGTCCAAAATAACCTTTAGTTGTCATAAAAATTTCCTCTTTCTGTATTGGTTCCAAGATATGAAAAAAGCCCACACACAGAATCTACTTCTGCGTGAGGGCGTTGGTAACGCGGTGCCACCTCAATTATAAAGGGACTATCCCCTTTACATCTCTACCTTGTCTAACAACAAGTTGCACTGTAAGGTGTGCGCACCGAACTTTCATTGTTTCAAATTCATTTTTAAAATCAGCCCACTTTCACTACTTCCAACCACCTGTTCACAATCACCACAGGCTCCCTGAAGATCAAAAATAATTACTTTTCTGATTTATTGAACTTATTTTAATACTTTGTTTTTTCTTTGTCAAGACTTTTTTACAATTTTTTTGATGAAGCTAGTACTTTTTCAGAAACTGTTTTGAAAGTCTCAATGATATAGTCCACTTCTTCATCGCTTAATTTAGTGTGAAGAGGGAGCGTAATTTCATTTTCAAAGAAGGCATAAGCCTTAGGATAGTTCGCCATATCAAAACCAAGATTCTTATAGGCTGTCAAAAGCGGAAGCGGTTTGTAGTGGACATTGCTTGCAATTCCTGCTTTAGCTAATTCTTGGATAATAAGATTGCGTTCTTCTAAACTCGCTCCTTCTACATGGGTGATGTAGAGGTGGCGTGAAGATTCGACAGTTTCAGTCTTGTGTGCCAATGGATGGATACGAGAACCTGCAAAACCACGATCATAGCGGTTCACGATCTCCTTACGACGTTCTAGCAAACTTGGGTAGCGGTCCAATTGTACCAAACCAAGGGAAGCCATAATATCGGTCATATTACACTTGTAGGCTGGTGTGACGATATCGTATTCCCATGAACCCAGTTGCATCTTGGCAAGAGCATCCTTAGTTTGCCCGTGAAGGGAAAGAATTTGGAATTCCTTGTACATCTCTTCGTCGTCAATCGCTGGATTGGCTTTCCAAGTGGCACTTCCACCTTCTGCAGTTGTAAAGTTCTTAACGGCGTGGAATGAGAAGGAAGTAAAGTCAGCGATAGAACCAGCTGGTTGCCCTTTATAAGTAGATCCCAAAGCATGGGCACTATCAGAAACAATCACGATACGGTTAAAGGCTTTTTGCCACTTGCTTGAAGCGGTAAAGAGATCACGTTTCTTCTCCACAACTTGGAACAAACGGTCGTAGTCGCAAACAATCCCTGCAAGCTCTACTGGGATGATCACCTTGGTCTTTTCAGTGATAGCTTGCTCAAGCAGGTCATAGTCCATCTCAAACGTATCTGCTTGGATATCCACCATGACAGGAGTTGCTCCCACGTGAGTGATGACACTACATGAAGCTGTATAGGTCATGGCTGGAACGATGACTTCATCACCAGGTCCCACTTCCAAGACGCGCAAAATCAACTCAAGAGCGGCAGTCGCAGAGTTGAGGCAGACGGTCTTAGGTGTCTGTGTATATTGAGACAAGCGACGCTCCAGTTCTTTTGTCTTAGGACCTGTTGTGATCCAACCAGAACGCAGGGTATCCGCTACTTCAGCAATTTCTGCTTCCGTAATATCGGGTGGTGAAAATGGAATATTGTAATTTGGCATTGATTTGCTCCTTTTATCTGTACTCATTTTCTTATGACTACTTTATTTTAGCACTTCAAACACGGTTTGAAACATGATTTTGATGTCTCCAAGGAAACTAAACTCTCGGAGATAGGCGAGGTTATAGCGCATCTTTTCAGGAAGGACGTGTTCGACATAGGCCTGGTCAACTGACAAACCTTTCTCCGTCATTTGACTGATGATGGTGTCCTCATCCTTGTAGTTGATGCTGGCTGGAGAGGTAATCCCTGCTGGTAAAAGCAAAGTCGCCATCATTTCAGGGCTATACTGCTCTGTGTAGCGTGGCACTTCAGGTCGTGTACCGACAAAGGACATCTCACCTTTAAGGACATTGACCAACTGAGGCAGTTCGTCCAAACGGACACGGCGGATGAAATTGCCAACCTTAGTGATGCGGCTATCGTTAGCAGAAGTCACCAGACTTCCTTTTTTATCCGCATCCGTCACCATGGTACGGAACTTCCAAATCTTGAAAGGTCGATTGTACTGGGTCACGCGCTCTTGCTTGTAAATCACTGGCCCCTTGCTATCCAACTTGATCCAAATGCTCAAAATGAGAAAGATGGGAGAGGTCAGAACCAGTACAACCAAGGCCAAAACCCAGTCCAAACAACGCTTGAAAATCAGCGAACCCTTCCTTTTAGAGACAAGCTGGTAGTAAGACTCAACCTCGCTTGATTTCATTTCCACGGGCAAGTCTTCCCATTTCAGCATGCTGTTTCTCCTTTGTTTTTATTATACTATTTGTCAACATTTTTCATTATACCACAAAATGGAAAAGGCGGTGAAAGAAATCTGTAATTTGAAGGATTTCCTTCTTACACTCAATGAAAATCAAAGAGTAAACTAGGAAGCTAGCCGCAGGTGGCTCAAAGTACAGCTTTGAAGTTGCAGATAAAGCTGACATGGTTTGAAGAGATTTTCAAAGAGTATTAGGCCATGGCCCCGGCTTGCAAGCTATACATCTTGTGATAGGTTCCTCCCAATGCCAAGAGTTCCTCATGAGTGCCACTCTCGATAATGCGCCCCTTGTCCAAAACATAGATACAGTTGGCGTCTTGGATAGTAGAAAGACGGTGGGCAATGGCAATGGTTGTCCGCCCCTGTCTCATCTTAGCTAGTGAAGCTTGAACCAAACTTTCTGTTTCAGAGTCAATATTAGCTGTCGCTTCATCCAAAATCAAGATTTTAGGCAGACTGGCGACTGTTCTAGCAAAGGCAAGAAGCTGGCGCTGACCAGTAGAAAAGCTCGAACCACGCTCAGACACAGGAGCATCATAGCCCAGAGGAAGTTCTTGAATAAAGGAATCTGCATCCACGAAGCTAGCTGCAGCCTGTACCTGCTCATCACTAAGATTTTGGTACATGGCGATATTGGATTTGATGGTTCCATGATAGAGGAAGGGATCCTGCAAGACCAGCCCAATATTTTTTCTCAGTTCTTCCTGACTGTAGTTCCTGATATCCACACCATCCAAGAGAACTCGCCCTGACTGAAATTCATAAAAGCGCATGAGGACATTGATAATAGATGATTTCCCTGAACCTGTATGACCTACAAAGGCAATGGTTTCTCCCTTGTTAACCGAAAAGGAAATATCATCCAGAATCGGGTGTTTCCCATCATATGAGAAACATACGTGTTCAAAACGAATATTGCCTTCTTTGATCTCAGCTTGGCTATTTTCTTGAAGGGGCTCATAGTTTCTCTCATCGATTAAGGCAAAAACACGGCCTGCAGAAACCATAGAAGTTTGAAGGGTTGAAAAGTTTTGCGTGACTTCAATCAAGGGGTCAAAGAGGCGATTGATATACTGGATAAAGGCATACATGGTCCCTGCTGTTATTCCCAGATAAAGTCCACGGTAGCCAAAATAAGCCATTAAAACTGCATAGCCTAGGAGTTTCAGCAAACTCATGGCAGGTCTCAAAAAGAGGGCATCCAAGGCTACAGAACGGTTGGCATAGACCAAGTGTTCTTGGTTGATTTCATCAAACTCTGACTGTAGGCGCTTCTCTTGATTAAAGGCCTGAATAATCCTGATTCCCTCGATATTTTCGGCAAGCTTACTATTAATATCCGACAAGAGACTCCTGGTTTTCTCGATAATTTTAACTGACTTTTTCCGATAGAGATTGACCAAAAGGAAAATCAAGGGGAGAAAGAGCAAGACTAATGCTGTCAAACGAAAATCCAACACCAACATGGTATAAAGGGTTATCAGAAAGATGAAAACTGCTGAGATAAAGCTAGATAAAATCCCTGAAAACATATCACTGATGGTCTCGGTGTCATTTGTCAAACGAGAGACGATAGAACCTGCTGGCGTCTTGTCAAAGTAAGACATGCCCAGCTTCTCCATATTGGAAAAGGCATCACGACGAATATCCCTAACAATACTGTATGACACCCGTGCAAAGAGAAGATTACCGACATACTGAACTACAGTTTGTAGGATATAAAGGCCATAGTAGACCAGCAAAACGGTCACAGCGAGTTGGTTGAGATTGCTCAGATACTGGTCAATAAAGTGGGAAGCCACAAGGGGAATGACGCTTTTAATGATCGTAGTCGCTAGGAGAAAACTGAGTGCCAAAAAAGTAAGGAGTCCATAGGGCTTGAGATAAGACATCAAGCGCTTCAATACAGCCCATTGTTCTTGTTTATTCTGCATCTTCTTCTCCTTTCATTTCCAGCTGCTGAGACTGGTAGGTTTGGGCATACCAACCATCCAAGGCTAGTAAGTCTTCATGCCTACCTCGTTCAATGATGCAACCATCCTGCATCACCAAAATCAAATCTGCATGGACAACTGCACTGAGGCGATGAGCTGTGATAATGGTTGTCTTGTCCTTTCGCGTCTCCTTGAGGTTGTCGATAATCGCATACTCCGTCTTGGCATCCACGGCTGACAAGGAATCATCCAAAATCAAGATATCAGGGTCTAAAATCATAGCCCGACTCATGGCCAGACGTTGCTTTTGCCCACCAGAAAGACTGACTCCTTTTTCACCGATAACTGTATCAAATCCCTGAGGCATGTCTACAATATCTTGGTAAACTTGAGCTAGCTTAGTCGCTTCCTCGACTGTAGAAAGGGGCAAGTTAGGATTTCCAAAGCGGATATTGTCTAAGATAGAAGTCGCAAAGAGGAACTGGTCCTGAGGAACATAGCCCATAAGACTACGGAGATCTGTCAGACGATAGTCACGAATATCGTGGCCATTCAGATAAATGGCTCCCTTGTCCACATCGTATTCACGCAAGAGAAGCTTGATCAAGGACGTTTTTCCAGAGCCTGTCTGACCAACTAAGCCCAGAGTTTGCCCTTTTTCTAAACTAAAGTGAATATCCGTCAGTGTTTCCTCATTTTCAAAGGCAAAACGATCAATGGCGTACTCCAAGCATCCATTTTCAATACCCTCTAAAGGAATCTCAGGGTCTTGTACAGGTGATTCCTGAGACAAAAGATTCTCAATCCGCTGGTAAGAAACCTTGCCTCGCTGAGTGATATTAAAGAGGAAACCGATGGCCATAAGAGGCCAGACCAACATATCCAAGTAGCTGATGAAGGTGACTAGATTCCCAACCGTGGTTTGCCCTTTCTGAACCATCAAGGAACCGACCAAGAGCGTTAAAACATAGGAGGAACCAACAAATAAAAGAACCATGGGGTCAAAGAGACTATCGTATTTCATGGTTTGGAGGTTCTTTTGGAAGGTCAATTCATTGACTGCCTGAAAGGACTTCAACTCGTCCGCCTGGTAACCGAAAGACTTGGTCACTTTAATACCTGATACAGACTCCTGTACCTTGTTATTGAGTTCGGAAAAGGCAGCTTGGGATTCGCCAAAGGCCTTGTGGGTCTTTCTCCCTAGACGACTGGTCGCATAAGCCATGAAAGGCAGGGGCAAAATGGCAACTAAGGTCATTTGCCATGAGATGCTAAAAAGCATGGTTAGCAAGGTCACTAAAGCTGTGATGGAGGCATCCACCGCAGACATAACACCGCCGCCTGCCAGACGGGTTAAGGCATTGATATCATTTGTAGCGTGTGCCATCAGGTCTCCCGTTCGATAGGTCTGATAAAAGGCTGGAGACATTTTTGTGAAATGCTCAAATAAGCGAGACCGCATAATCTGCCCCAAACGGTAGGAGGTTCCGAGGATATACATACGCCAAACATAGCGCAGATAATACATCCCAAAGGCTGCAAGGAGCAAGTAAAATAGGTCAAGAAGGAGGTCCTGCTGGGTTAATTGCCCCGATGTGATGGCATCAATGACCCGCCCCATGACCATAGGTGGAATGAGATTGAGGACGGAAACCAAGACCAGGGCCACAATCCCGACTAGATAACGGCGTTTTTCTAACTTGAAAAACCACCAAAGTTTTTGAATAATGGACATAAAATCCCTTTCTGATTGCAAATGGAAACCTGAGGCCAATACTCAATGAAAATCAAAGAGCAAACTAGGAAACTAGCCGCAGGCTGTACTTGAGTACGGCAAGGCGACGTTGACGCAGTTTGAATTTGATTTTTGAAGAGTACAAGACCCCAGGTTTTTCTTATTCATAGGTTACGACTGTAACAGCACCCTTGTCATACTCAGCGATAAAGATGTTGGCTACATTGTCATGCCCTTGCTTGCTGAGATTATCAAGCAGCCACTCTTCGCTACGACCAATCGATTCCAAGACATCGACTTGGATCACACCGTCAGTCACAACTGGATACTTAGGATTTTCATCTCCCATTTGAACCACGATGAGTTGGCCATTTTGTTCTTGCACAGCTCGTTTAACTTGCTTCATCTGGAAAATCCCTTGGCTACGAAGTTTGAGGGCTACATCCGATGCAGACAAGCCAACTGAACGACAGGCTTCTGGGTCAATCTGCCCATTTTTGATGAGGAGAGTTGGTTTCCCATCAATCAAGCGTTTGACAAAGCGAACATTGTTATTGAGCCACTTTAGGGTCAAAACCAAAATCGTCCACATCATCAAAATCACTGTGTATTGCAGGATACTGATTGAACTATTGTAAATTACCCCACCGATGATACCACCAAGAACATAGTTCTGAATTTGGTCTGTCGCAGAGTTAGGTGCTAGGTTCCCCTTTCCTGTCACATTGATAACAAAAACAAGCGAGAAGAGCCCCAAGGCCAGTTTGATTAAAATTTCCATATAATTGAGTGTCATTTGTTTACCTCCACCAATTCAATAGCATCTGTTTGATGCAATTCTAATTTCTCTAAAAGATACTTGTCTGGTTGGCTCCCGTTCATGGCACGATAGACATTTGAACCTACCTTGACAAGCGCTCCATCAGTGGCTGCAGAAGTATTGACATAGACTTCTGATTTATCCACTCCCAAGTCTTTGGAAACAACCTCTATGAAATGAAGGGAGGTTTGAAATTGATTGTTAGAGGCTTGATTGGTCTGGTATTTTGAAATTGTCACTAAAAGCATGGCCACTAAGGTCAAGGCCAAAATCATGACCAATTCCCGAAACTTAGTCCCCTTTTTATCTCGATAGGCCTTAAAGGCAAAAAATCCTGTGATAGCTAGGAGAACAATTCCAAAGCCAATCATGATTCCATTTTGTTGACTGATTTGGCTAAGCACATAGTCATATGAGTAAAATTTCATTTATTTTCACTCCCTTTCATAAAATCATTCTTAATTATAAACGAAAGAGAGTGATTTTTCAAGCCATACGTTGGGGAAATGGACCTTTTTTTGGTATAATAAAATCTATAATCTGAATGAAAAAGGTAACTTTATGAAACTCATCTCATGGAATATTGATTCCCTCAATGCTGCCCTAACTAGTGACTCAACTCGTGCCAAATTGTCCCAAGAAGTACTACAAACTTTGGTCGCTGAAAATGCTGATATCATTGCTATCCAAGAAACCAAGCTTTCTGCCAAGGGTCCTACAAAGAAACACTTGGAAATTTTAGAGGAACTCTTCCCAGGTTACGAAAACACGTGGCGCTCTTCCCAAGAACCTGCCCGTAAAGGCTATGCTGGAACCATGTTCCTCTATAAGAAAGAACTTACGCCAACTATCAGCTTCCCAAAAATCGGTGCCCCTTCTACCATGGACTTGGAAGGTCGTATCATCACTCTAGAATTTGATAAATTTTTCGTTACCCAAGTTTACACACCAAATGCTGGAGATGGACTCAAACGCTTGGAAGAACGTCAAGTCTGGGATGTCAAATATGCTGAGTATTTAGCGGAGTTGGACAAACAAAAACCAGTCCTTGCAACCGGTGACTACAACGTAGCCCACAATGAAATCGACCTTGCAAATCCTGCTAGCAACCGCCGTTCACCTGGATTTACCGACGAGGAACGTGCTGGATTTACCAACCTTTTGGCAACTGGATTTACGGATACCTTCCGCCACATTCACGGCGATGTTCCAGAACGCTACACTTGGTGGGCACAGCGCAGCAAGACTTCTAAAATCAACAATACAGGCTGGAGAATCGACTACTGGCTCACAAGTAACCGCGTGGCTGACAAGGTCACCAAGTCTGATATGATTGACTCCGGTGCGCGCCAAGACCACACACCCATTGTCATGGAGATTGAACTCTAAGGAGAAAGCTAATGGACTATCAAGCTGTCATTCCTGAGTTTGTAGTATCTGACATCGAAAAATCACGCCACTTCTACTGTGACCTGCTAGGATTCTCTGTCGAATACGAGCGTCCAGAGGAGAAATTTCTCTTCCTCTCGCTTGAAGACTGCCAACTTATGCTAGAAGAAGGCAGCGCAGAAGAATTAGCTCAGCTGACCTATCCTTTCGGGCGCGGTGTCAATATTTCCTTTGGTATTGAAGATGTCCCTCAACTCCACCAAAAACTGCTAGAAGCTGACTATCCTATCCATCGTCCCTTAACCAAAAGAAAGTTTCGTGTTGGAGATTACTATATCTATCCTCATGAGTTTGCAGTTTTGGATCCAGATGGCTATTTTTTAAGATTTAGCGAGTAGAATAATAAAGATTTGGAAAAAGTCTTTAAAGTTAAAAAGGCATATTGTCAAGTGTTTAAAAACTTGATAATATGCCTTTTATGATGGAAAAACCTTCTAAATGTTAGCCAATAAGTTAATTCTTGCCCATTTTTATTATATTTGTTCGTTTTTCAAACCAAAACACTAACAAAATATTTGATTTCTAAAGTTATTTAGTGTAAAATAAAAACATTGGCTCAAGCCTATTTGAAATTGAATATCATTTTACTTGTTTATGTCGTGAATTGGCACGATGTTTCTACAAGGTGCCGGAACACCTAACAATAAGTAAGTCAGAAGTGAGGTATGGTCGTTTTTGCCATGCCTATTTTGGGGACTTACTTAGAGATTAAGTAGGTCCTTTTTGAATATTTTTAATATTTCCCTTAAGTAGTGCGGACGGGAGCAACTTCCTTCGGAATTTCATCCCTAATTTTTGAGCCAAAAGTCTCAAAAATTCCGTCATAGACAATAACAAACTTATTGTCTATGATACCACTACAACGGGAAATATTTGATAAGACTCGCTTCGCTCGTACTAGTTTTATCAAATATATAGTACTAGCAAACTGGATCACCATAGAAACATTTAACCAACAAGTAAACTGGCTTTTAGACTTTAGGAGGTCTTATGAAATTATTAGAAGAGCGCATCCTCAAGGATGGGCATATCTTGGGTGACAACATCCTCAAGGTGGATTCCTTTTTAACCCACCAAGTTGACTTTAGCTTGATGCGAGAGATTGGTAAGGTTTTTGCGGAAAAATTTGCTTCTGCTGGCATTACCAAGGTCGTGACCATTGAAGCGTCGGGTATTGCCCCAGCCGTTTTTACAGCTGAAGCCTTAAACGTTCCCATGATTTTCGCCAAAAAAGCTAAGAACATCACTATGAACGAAGGAATCTTAACTGCCGAAGTTTACTCCTTTACCAAGCAGGTAACCAGCACCGTTTCTGTCGCTGGAAAATTCCTCTCACCAGAGGACAAGGTCTTGATTATCGACGATTTCCTTGCTAATGGCCAAGCTGCCAAAGGCTTGATTCAAATCATCGAACAGGCTGGAGCCACAGTCGAAGCTATCGGTATTGTGATTGAAAAATCTTTCCAAGATGGCCGTGATTTGCTTGAAAAAGCAGGCTACCCTGTTCTATCACTCGCTCGTTTGGATCGTTTTGAAAATGGTCAAGTCGTATTTAAGGAGGCAGATCTTTAATGCAAACTCAAGAAAAACATTCGCAAGCAGCCGTTCTTGGTTTGCAGCACTTACTAGCTATGTACTCAGGATCCATCCTGGTTCCCATCATGATTGCGACAGCCCTTGGCTATTCAACTGAGCAGTTAACCTACCTGATTTCCACAGATATCTTCATGTGTGGGGTAGCAACCTTCCTCCAACTCCAACTCAACAAATACTTTGGAATTGGATTACCAGTCGTTCTCGGAGTTGCCTTCCAATCAGTCGCTCCTTTGATTATGATTGGACAAAGCCGTGGTAGTGGTGCTATGTTTGGTGCCCTTATCGCATCAGGGATTTACGTTGTTCTTGTGTCAGGCATCTTCTCAAAAGTAGCTAATCTCTTCCCATCTATCGTAACAGGATCTGTTATTACCACGATTGGTTTAACCTTGATCCCTGTCGCTATTGGAAATATGGGAAATAACGTTCCAGAGCCAACTGGTCAAAGTCTCTTGCTTGCAGCTATCACTGTTTTGATTATCCTCTTGATTAACATCTTTACCAAAGGATTTATCAAGTCTATCTCTATTTTGATTGGTTTGGTTGTTGGAACTGCCATTGCTGCTAGCATGGGTTTGGTGGACTTCTCTCCTGTTGCGGCAGCACCACTTGTCCATGTCCCAACTCCCCTCTACTTTGGGATGCCAACCTTTGAAATCTCATCTATTGTCATGATGTGTATCATCGCAACGGTGTCTATGGTTGAATCGACTGGTGTTTACCTAGCCTTGTCTGATATCACAAAAGACCCAATCGACAGCACGCGCCTGCGCAACGGTTACCGCGCAGAAGGTTTGGCCGTACTTCTCGGAGGAATCTTTAACACCTTCCCGTACACAGGATTTTCACAAAACGTTGGTTTGGTTAAATTATCAGGTATCAAGAAACGCCTGCCAATCTACTACGCAGCTGGTTTCCTCGTTCTCCTTGGACTCCTTCCTAAGTTTGGTGCCCTTGCCCAAATCATTCCGAGCCCTGTCCTCGGTGGTGCCATGCTGGTGATGTTTGGTTTTGTATCGATTCAAGGGATGCAAATCCTCGCCCGTGTTGACTTTGCTAACAATGAACATAACTTCCTTATCGCAGCAGTCTCCATCGCTGCAGGTGTCGGACTCAACAACAGTAATCTCTTTGTCAGCATGCCGACAGCTTTCCAAATGTTCTTCTCAAACGGAATCGTCGTAGCCAGCCTACTAGCCATTGTCCTCAATGCAGTATTAAATCATAAGAAGAAATAAAAAAAAGAGGTTTACACCTCTTTTTTGTTTATCTATATCCTTACCTGTCTGTCTTCTGACCGCTGGCCTGTGACAAACATGGTAAAGGTTGCTTTGCAGACATTTCTGCCCTCTTGATTGGTAATATCCACATCCACCACACAGGTTGTGCGACCTTGATGGACACATTCTCCTTTAATGGTCAGCACATCGTCGAGTTTTCCTGCCTTGAGGTAGTTGATAGAAGATTGGAGTGTCACCCCATCAAGCCCCAGCGAGATAACCACCAAACCACTGATCTGGTCACAGAGAGTAAAGAGATAGCCACCATGAGCATTGCCATAGTAGTTGAGCGACGAGTCCACTACTTTGGTCGTCACCACAACGTGACCATCTCTCATTTTCTCTATTTCGTAATTTTCAAAGGCAGATATAGCGTCAAAATGAAAATCTTTCATCGTTTCCTCCTGATATTTCAAACGACACTATGATACTACTTTTTATAGGACTGTGCAAGGAGAAAGCTCCTAGTCTGGCAAAATTCCGACCTGCTCCACAAAGCGCATAAAGGCTGCCTGTCCTTGTTCTGTCTGCTTGTAACCCCCTGCATCCTCAAGTACACGCGCAAAGATAGCACCAACAGAGTCCTTGACGATTTCAAGGGCTTTTTCTTTATCTGTTAGGTCTGGATATTGGGCTCTAAGTTGGTCAGCCCATTCCTGATGATAATCGGCAACTGTAACAGCTTCTCCTACAAGATAGCTAGCTACTTGCTCCACTTCTGCTTTCAGACGTGGTGGCAAGATAGCCAAGCCCATGACCTCAATCAAGCCGATATTTTCCTTCTTGATATGTTGAACATCCTTGTGGGGATGATAGATGCCATCAGGATGTTCTGCAGAAGTCTGATTGTCTCTCAAGACCAAGTCCAACTCAAATTGTCCATTGCGTTTACGTGCAATTGGTGTGATGGTGTGATGCGGTGTCCCGTCTGTCTCTGCCAAAATCTGCACTACAGGATCTGAATACTGGCGCCATTCTTGCAAAATCTTATCAGCCAAGTTAACCAAAGCCTCTTTAGAATCCGAAGTCAAACGTAGGACAGACATGGGCCACTTGACAATCCCAGCCTTGACCTGCTCAAAACCAGTAAAAGAGAAAGTCTTTTGCAAAGGAGCCAATTCCATAGGAAATACGTGACGGCCTCCCTGATAGTGGTCATGAGTCAGAATAGAGCCACCCACAATCGGCAGATCGGCATTAGAGCCTGCAAAATATCCTGGAAACTGCTCTACGATAGCCAACAGACGTTCAAAGCTCTGACGACTAATGGCCATGGGACGATGCTGACCATCTAAGAAAATACAGTGCTCATTAAAGTAGGCATAAGGCGAATACTGGAAGCCCCACTCCTGACCCGCCATTTCAAAGCGGATAATACGGTGATTGCTGCGAGCTGGGTGGTTGACCCGACCATGGTAGCCCTCATTCTCTAGACACAGCTGACACTGAGGATAATTGCTGGCTTGCACCAACTTGGCTGCTGCAATCTCTTTGGGATCTTTTTCAGGCTTAGAGAGATTGATGGTAATTTCAAGCTCCCCGTAGTCAGATGGAACACGATAAGCGATATTTTTAGCAATGGCCTTGAGCTTGATGTAGTCATTTTTCTGACTGAGTTGGTAAAAATCCTCTATCGCCTGCTCAGGAGAGTGGGCATAGGTTGCCCAGAAATCACGATTGACCTGACTGGGACAAGGGGTCACCAAGTCCATCAGTTCAGCACCAAGGATTTCACGCGCAGTCTGACTATCCTCAATCGTCTCTAATCGAACGGCTTCCTCAACCAGCTGGTCCTTGAGGTCAATCACTTTATCCAGATTTGTCTCAACTTCCAAAACACCATCTCCCACTCGTGCCAAGACACGATTGGTCAGGTAGATTCGATCCATTTCCTCAAATGAACTTTCAGAAATGACATATGTTACAAATTTATCTACTAAGGTCACTATAGAGCCTCCTTTTGACTAGTCAAGGACGCGAGTGCCACCTGCAACTTCAGCGATATAGAAGCTTGGAGCGTATCCAACTACTTCCTCGTAGTGTTTGCCTACAGCTCCCTTAAAGGACTCAACAGTATCTTTTTGAACCAAGGCAATGGCACAGCCACCAAAACCAGCACCTGTCATTCGAGCACCGAGAACACCTTCTTGATCCCAAGCCGTGTGAACCAAGGTATCCAATTCCAAACCAGTTACTTCATAATCATGCTCAAGAGAAACGTGTGACGCATTCATCAAACGACCAAATGTTTCCAAATTACCTGCTTGAAGGGCTGCTTGAGCTTTGAGGGTACGTTGGTTTTCAAGTACGGCATGGCGAGCACGTTTCAAACGATTTTCGTCTTTAATTAGATAGCTGTATTGGTCAAAAGCCCATTCGTCCAATTCACCCAAGGTTTGAATGTCCAAAGCCACTTGTAGTTCTTCTACTGCTTTTTCACACTCAGCACGGCGTTCATTATATTTAGAATCCGCCAATTCACGGCGTTTATTGGTGTTCATGATAACAACGACATTGTCCTTCAAATCAAGTGGCACCAAGTCATACTCTAAGGTGTTGGTATCTAGGTAAATAGCACGTTGGTCAGCTCCCATACCGATAGCAAATTGGTCCATGATACCAGAATTTACTCCGATAAAGTTGTTTTCTGTTTGTTTACCGATTTTAACCAAATCTAAACGGTCTAATTTTAAATCAAAGAGATGCTCTGCCACTACCCCTGTCAAAAGTTCCAAGGATGCTGAAGAAGACAAACCAGCACCATTTGGGATATTCCCATAAACATAAAAATCAAAACCTTTGTCAATCACGTGCCCAGCTTCTTGCAAGAAATGAAGAACTCCTTTTGGATAGTTGGTCCAGTTGTGCTCTTTTTCAAACTTGAGGTCCGCAAGAGGCACTTCGATAATGCCCTTGTCCTCAAAGTTAGCTGAGTAGAAACGCAAAACTTGGTCGTCACGCTTGCGAGCCGCCCCATAAGTTCCCAAGGAAATAGCAGCAGGAAAAACATGCCCACCGTTGTAGTCCGTGTGTTCACCAATCAAATTAATGCGGCCAGGTGAAAAGAAGGTTTGGTCTGCTTCTTGACCAAAAACAGCAAAGAAGTCTTTACGAAGAGCTTCAGCAGTAAGATGTTGTGTCATATGATTTCTCCTTTTACTGTCCGTTAAGTCGTCTTAACGTGTAATCGTTTTCCTCTATTGTATCCAAGGGTTTTCCCAAGGTCAATCCTTTTTACTAAACTTTTACTAAACTATCGGTAAAAGGCAGAAAAATATGATATACTAACTTAAAAGAAGGAGGATTTATGGCTACCTTAAAAGACATTGCACAGCTAGCCTCTGTCTCTATCGCGACCGTATCCCGCGTCCTCAATCGCGACCAGAGCCTATCTGTTACTGAAGAAACCAGACACCGTATTTTAACCGTTGCTGAAGAGCTGGGCTACACCAAGCACCTCAAGACAGACGAGTCCCACAAACCCAAGCAAAAGATTGCCATTATCCAATGGGTCAGCGAACAAGGGGAGCTGGACGACCTCTACTACTACCAGATTCGCCTAGGCATAGAAAAAAGAGCCCAAGAGTTGGACTATGATATCTTGCGCTATTTCAACGACCATCCTTTTACTCTGAGCGAGGAAGTCATTGGGATTCTCTGCATCGGAAAATTTAGCCGAGCTCAGATTTCTGCCTTTGAGGAATACCAAAAGCCTCTTGTCTTTCTAGACAGTGATACTCTTTCACTAGGACATACCTGCATTATCACGGACTTTTACACTGCCATGAAACAGGTTGTCGATTATTTTCTCAGCCAAGGGATGGACCGCATCGGGATTCTAACAGGCCTTGAAGAAACAACTGACCAAGAAGAAATCATTCAGGACAAGCGTCTTGAAAACTTCAGAAACTACAGTCAAACAAAAGGAATCTATCATGATGAACTGGTCTTTCAAGGAAGCTTTACTGCCCAGTCTGGCTATGACTTAATGAAAGAGGCCATTCAGAACTTGGGAGACCAACTCCCGCCAGCATTTTTCGCAGCCAGCGATAGTTTAGCTATCGGTGCCCTCCGTGCCCTCCAAGAAGCTGGAATCAGCCTGCCAGACCGTGTCAGCCTCATTTCCTTTAACGACACTAGTCTGACCAAACAGGTTTATCCTCCCCTCTCCAGCATCACCGTCTATACCGAAGAAATGGGCCGAGCAGGTATGGATATTCTTAACAAGGAAGTGCTCCACGGTCGCAAAATCCCTAGCCTAACCATGTTGGGAACCAGACTGACTCTGAGAGAAAGTACAAGGAATGAATAGGATAACAAAACGACCTCTAGCGAGGTCGCTTTTCTAATGATGATGCCCATGCTTCTGCTCTAATTCTCTCACCCTCCGCTTATGTTGCGCATGATTGCTTTGACTGGTGTCCACTTCGATAGTAATATTCTGCACACCTCTTTCTTCTAAGAGCTGACGTACTTGATTCTTTGTTTCCGTCATCTCCTCCCAATCCTCTAAACAGATATGGATAATAGCATTATTTTCTAGACCATCCATGGACCAAATGCTAAGTTGATTGACACTTTTGACATTGGTCAGAGCCTCCAAATCCTTCTCCAAATCACCTGTCTCTAGTCCTTCTGGCACAGCATCCAGGAAAATCTTGAGTGCGCTCCAAAATCGAGGAATAGCTTTTGTTAGAATGAAGATGGAAATGACAAGCGATAAGAGCGGATCAAGGATATACCAATCTGTAAATCGGAGGATAATCGCCATTAGAATGACAGCCAACCAACCTAGAGTATCTTCCAAAAAGTGCAGGCTCAGAATTGACTCGTTCTTTGTCTTTCCCTTACGAACTACTAGACTAGCTAGCACATTGATACTGACTGCAATGATTCCTAGCCAGAGGACGCCTTCGTCATTAACGGGCTGTGGATTCAAAAGTTTAGTTATATTTTCCAAGATCACTAGAATGGATCCTGTGATAAGAATCACAGCAGTCACTAGGGCCCCTAAAAGACTAAATCGCTTGTAACCCAAGGTGTACTTCCTATCTTCTTCTCGATTTGAGATTGTTTCCAAAAAGGCCGATATGCCAATGGCTATAGCATCTCCCAAGTCATGAACAGAATCAGCGAGAACGGCACTCGAACCAAATATTCCTCCTGCGATAAACTCAACAATAGCATAGCTTAAATTTAAGAAAAAAGCTACCCAAACAGTATATTTTGTCTTCATCTTTCTCATTCCTTTGTTATAATAGATTTATGAATACATTGTTCATTATCATTATCCACTAAAACTCAAAGAAAGGATAGAAGCAAAACGTCAGCTTTATTCATTTCTGAACAATTTGCCTCAAGTGTCCATATGACTACCATTGACCGCCGTATCAGCAAAACAAAAAAAGCCATCTATCAAGCTTTTCTACAACTTTTAAACGATAAGGGTTACGAAGCCACTACAGTTCAGGATATCATTGATCTCGCAGATGTGGGACGATCCACCTTTTACTGTCACTATGAGAGTAAGGAACTACTTCTGGACGCGCTTTGCCGCCACCTCTTCCATCATCTCTTTGAAAGAGAGCAACCCATTTCAACTGAGGACTACCTCGCCCACCTCTTTCTCCATTTTCAGAAAAACCAAGACCATATCACCAGTTTACTATTCTCCAAGAATGACTACTTCCTCCGTCAACTCCGGAGAGAGCTGGAGCACCACGTCTATCCCATGCTAACTGATGAGTTTAAAGAAGCACACCCAAGTCTGCCTGCTTCTTACCTCCAACACTTAGTCGTGTCCAACTTTATCGAGACATTGACCTGGTGGCTCAAAAAAGGACAAGACTTTACAGACCAAGAAGTTGTGCAGTTTTATCTAGACCTTCTCATTCCTAAAAATTGAATACAGATTAAAGCTCGGTTGCCTTATTTCTAGGCTACTGAGTTTTTTATCTTTTCAATAATCAAAAAAGCCCAGACGACATTGTCTGAGCGTTCTTCTATATTGTCGTTTAACCAAGTTGAGTTTAGCTTTTCAAGCTATTTCTTCAACAAACCTTGTTCTTGTAGAAACTCCTTGGCTACTTGTTCTGCTGACTTGCCTTCAACACCGACTTGGTAGTTGAGCTGGCTCATCTGGCTTTCAGTAATTTTACCAGCCAATTTATTGAGAACTGTTTCCAACTCTGGATGTTTCTTGAGAAGAGCTTCTTTCATCAGTGGAGCTCCTTGATAAGGTGGGAAGAGTTGCTTGTCATCTTCCAAGACCTGCAAATCATAACGCGCCAATTCCGCATCAGTCGAATAGGCGTCCGTGATTTGAATATCACCTGACTGAATAGCCTGATAGCGAAGGGCTGGTTCCATGGTAGCTACATTGAGATTGAGACCATACATTGATTGTAAGCCCTTATTTCCATCTTCACGGTCATTAAATTCGAGTGTAAATCCAGCCTTCAACTGCCCTTCCACTTTTTTCAAGTCCGAAATGGTCTTCAAGCCATATTCTTGAGCAATCTTTTTTGGAACAGCTACAGCATAGGTATTTTGATAAGACATGGGTTTGAGATAGGCTAGATGATCCTGTTTGGCAATACCATCACGCGCCACCTGATAAACCTGCTCTGGCTCATGACTCACTTTAGGTGATGGTTGCAGCAAACTTTCAGTCACCGTACCAGTAAATTCAGGATAGATGTCAATATCGCCTTTTTTCAAAGCTTCATAAAGAAAGCTTGTTTTCCCAAAATTCGGTTTAACAGTCGCAGTCATGCTGGTATTTTCTTCAATAAGGAGTTTATACATATTGGCCAAAATTTCTGGTTCCGGTCCCAATTTCCCAGCAATAACCAAGTTTTCTTTCTCTTTTTGAGCCAAAAGAGCTGGACTATAAGACAAACCAAGCAATATGGTCACCAAGGCAAAACCAGAGAAAATCGTCCGCAATTTTGCCTTTTCCATCACTTTTAGTAGGAAGTTAAAGGCAATGGCAAGCACTGCGGAAGAAAGTGCCCCAATCAAAATCAGACTGGCATTATTACGGTCAATTCCCAAAAGGATAAAGGAACCCAGTCCCCCTGCACCAATCAAGGCCGCCAAGGTTGCCGTACCGATAATCAAGACCGCTGCCGTCCGAATCCCAGACATCATAACAGGCATAGCAAGTGGAATTTCAAACTTCTTGAGACGCTCCCACCTAGTCATCCCAAAGGCAATCCCAGCCTCTTGTAGACTTGGATCAATTCCCTTGAGTCCAGTGATGGTATTTTGTAAAATCGGAAAGATCGCATAAATCACTAGAGCTGTCAAAGCCGGCAAGGTTCCAATTCCCATCAAGGGAATAAAGAGCCCTAACAAGGCCAGAGACGGGATGGTCTGGAAAATCCCTGCAATCTGTAAGACCCAATCCGCTAACTTCTCATGATAGCGAAGATAAACAGCCAAGGGAATCGCTATAAAGATGGCCAGCAACAAGGTCAAAAGTGACAACTGCAAATGTTGAGATAGAGCTGTCAACCAATCACTAAAACGATCCTGAAAAGTTGCAATTAAATTAGTCATGAACACTACCTCCAAACAAGTCTGCTACAAATTCTGTGGCAGGTGCTTTTAAAATTGTCTCAGGATTCGCTACCTGGCGAATCTCTCCATCCTGCAAGACAGCAATACGGTCCGCCAACTTCAAGGCCTCATCCGTATCATGGGTCACAAAAATCGTTGTCATCCCAAACTCTTTATGCAATTCTTTAGTCAGAACCTGCAACTGTTTTCTCGAAATAGCATCCAAGGCTGAAAAGGGTTCATCCATGAGGAGAATCTTAGGCTGACCAATCATAGCACGAACAATACCGACCCGTTGCTGTTCCCCACCAGATAATTCACTCGGAAGTCGATGCCCATACTCAGCTACTGGCAAGCCAACCTTAGCCAAAAGCTCTTCTGTTTTCTGAGCAATATCTTCCTTGCTCCACCCCTTCATCTCAGGAATCAGGGCGATATTTTCCGCAACCGTTAGATTCGGAAACAGAGCAATGGCCTGTAAAACATAACCAGTAGAAAGGCGAAGTTCACGCTCATCATAGTCTTTGATGCGCTTGCCATCCATATAAATATTTCCATCAGTTGGTTCCAAGAGACGGTTAATCATCTTGATCATGGTCGTCTTACCTGAGCCAGATGGACCAACTAAAACCATAAATTCCCCATTCTCAATCCGTAAATTTACATCTCTTAAGACATCTTTTTCTGTGTAGCGTAGCGCTACATTCTTGTATTCAATCATTCTGTATCCTCAATTTAAAACTTTCCTCTATTGGTCAAGTCTTCTACCTTAGGCATGACTTCCTTATTGTCCCAATGTTCCACAATTTTCCCGTTTTCTAGATGGAAGATATGGTACTGGGCATAAGCAACTCCATCAATCTGAGTCTGACCATAGCTAACCACATAGTTTCCTTGTCCTAAGAGTTGGAAAACAAATTCAAAAGTGGCATTTGCTTATAAACAGCTAATTTGCTATATTCTAAACCTCATTTTCCTCCTCTTTCAGATTAGCCAAAATTCTTTCTCGAAAACCTTCAAATTGGCGAATTTCTTCCTCGGTGAATCCTTTGTAAAAGATCGTATCCAATTTCTGACTGACACGATGCCCCACTTCTTTCTGAGACTGCCCCAACTCTGTTAAAACCAAATACTTCTTACGCTTATCTTCTCCACATGGACTAATAGCTACAAGATTTTGTTCCTCTAGTTTTTTAATCATCGTCGTCAGTGTATTGTTAGCAAGCCCAGTTGCCAGAGCAATATCTGTCGCAGTTGCGCAGCCAGTTTCACTATTCCATAAAACCGCTAAAATCTTCCCCTGTTCACTCCGATAAAGAGCTTCAGGATCTTGGCTCAGTAACTTTTGAAAAATTCTCCCATTCAACAAACGAATATGATGGGCTAGCAAATGACTATCTTTCATGACACCTCCAATTTATTTCGATATCGAAACGAATGAAATAATTGTAACACCTGTCATTCCATCTGTCAACTATTTCGATTTAGAAATAATTTTTCCCAGTAAAAAAACCTCCTACCCAAGGTAGAAGATTTCAATCTTATAAAACTTAATCCGTCATGTCCGATACCAACGTTCGATGCTCCAATGGAATACTGCACATAACTAGCAAGAAAATGAAGCCTGACTGGATCCAGAAGAGAGCCAAGTCAAAGATTCCGTGCACAGCAACCACTGTAAGGAAAGAGAGATAAAGGCCGATAATCGGACGTTTCCCCGACTCCTGACTCATATCCATCATCAAGCGAACAGGAGCCACAGAAGACAAAACTAGTAAAATAGTCCCTACAATTCCGTAACTCAGAATCGTATCAATATAAAGACTGTGAGCATGTTCATGATAAGGAGCATTTATCCGAGGATACGAGTGCATGTAGGTCAATGGCCCTTCACCCCAAAAAGGATTTTGCTTAAACAAGGCCATCCCAGCATCCCAGATAGAAATGCGTTCTTCCATAGAAGAGTCTAAAGTCCCCATCCGAACTCCCAAATCACTAGAAAAGAGGAAGCTCAAGCCAATCGCAAAGACCCCAATACTAAGCCAAAAGGCCTTCCAGTTTTTAATGGTCGTAAAGAGATAGATAATGGCACCAGCGATAATAGCAGGAAAGGCAGTTCGATTTTGCGTAAAGTTCAAACCAAAGAGATTCACAAAGCCTGCAATCACACAGAATACTTTCAACCAATTCAACTTGGTCGTTGTAAACAGATAGAAGGCAATCATGATACAGAAACAACAAATAATTCCATAATAATTAGGATTAAAGAAGGTCACTTCTGCACGATTCTGATGCCACACCTGCATGTTAGGTGAAAGAAAAGCATAGTTGAATTTCTTCACAATTTGGAAATGTTCTAAACTCGCAAAAGCAGCTGACAAAACGCTACCAAACAAGACGAGCTGCAAAATCAATCGAAAGAATTTATGTGATAAAATCGACTGATAATGCAAAAAGAAAACAGTAAATAGAAAAATTCCTACTGAGGCCACAACTCCCATCCAATTTTGTGCAAAAACGGATATAACAGTACTATAGCCAAGAAAAAGAAGTAGCATCGGATGCTCCCCCATTTTCTGAAGAATACTTTTCATGTCTCCTGTGAAAATTAAACTGATAATATATAAACAGAATACAACTACAAAAAGATAAAAGGGTAAAAAGATACTCAGGATAATTCCCAATAAAATCAGCTCTTTACTAGACAACCCTTTCAGCTTTTCAATAAAGCCTATTGATTTCAAAATGAATCCTTTCTCTCCAAATCAGTTGATTCAGATAATAGTAAGCTACCCTTTATTGTACCACTTTTTTAGCAATTTGAAAACAAAGGAAACGTTTACTAGGTAAAAAAGGGAGCAAAAATACTGATATTTCAAAACTCAAACTTAATGACTAGATTTACTATAAGGAAATCATACCGTAAAGACTAGGTATATGTTAAAATAGTAGTAATATAATAAAGTTTTGACCAACTATCCAAACTATATTTAAATCATTTACAATTGCTAAAGAAAGGAAACAATATGAAATCCTACCAAGCCGTCTACCAAATTCTAACTAAAGAAACCGACTATGTCAGCGGAGAAAAAATCGCAGAAGAACTATCACTGACCCGAACATCAATTTGGAAAGCCATCAAGCGTTTAGAACAAGAAGGCATTGAAATTGATAGTATCAAAAACAAAGGCTATAAACTGGTGAATGGGGATCTTATTCTTCCAGAACTTCTAGAACAAAATCTTCCAATTAAAATCAGTTTTAAACCCGAAACAAGATCAACACAACTCGATGCAAAAGAAGCAATTGATTTAGGAAATGAAGCAAACACCCTCTATCTAGCTTCCTATCAAACAGCTGGCCGAGGCCGTTTTCAACGTTCTTTCTACTCACCCCAAGGTGGCATTTATATGACACTCCATCTCAAACCAAATCTTCCCTATGACCAATTACCATCCTACACACTACTTGTAGCAGGAGCTATCTACAAAGCCATTAAGAACCTAACTTTAATAGATGTCGACATAAAATGGGTCAATGATATCTACCTCAAAAATCATAAAATTGGAGGAATCCTCACTGAGGCAATGACGTCAGTAGAAACTGGCTTAGTCACAGATATCATTATTGGAGTAGGAATCAACTTTACTATCAAAGACTTCCCTCAAGAATTGAAAGAAAAAGCTGCTAGTTTATTCAAAGCTCCAGCACCTATTACCAGAAATGAATTAATCATAGAAATCTGGCGTTCTTTCTTCAAAACGCCAGCAGATGAGTTATTATACCTATATAAAAAACAGTCATTCGTTCTAGGAAAAGAAGTGACTTTCACACTAGATCAAAAAGACCACAAGGGACTTGCTAAAGATATCTCTGAAAGTGGAAAACTTTTAGTTCAATGTGATAACGGAAAAGAAATCTGGCTCAATAGCGGAGAAATTTCACTCAAGAGTTGGAAGTAGTAATAAACAAGCACAACCATAAAATCAGGCTCTATAATATTTGTAGTGGGTAAATCTCCTATAAATATTATGGAGCCTATTTTTGTGTAGAAAAAAAGTCCCAT
>NZ_JALDUC010000010.1:701-93322 GCF_023109235.1 Streptococcus mitis | reverse complement strand
TCCTGAGCCAGGATCAAACTCTCATTAAAAGTTTGAGTTCTCACTCATTTCTGTCACTGACAGATTTATTGTTTTTTTCATTGTTCAGTACTACAACCTTAGTTGTAGTGCCCTGCACATTGGTTCGTCTTGTTCAGTTTTCAAAGGTCTTTGTCACTCGCTTCTCTCGAGTGATAACTATATTAGTATATCACAGTCGCTTTCGCTTGTCAACACTTTTTTGAAACTTTTTTGAAACTTTTTTTCATCAAGTGTGCCATCCGCAACATACCATAGTCCGTACGGGATTCGAACCCGTGTTACCGCCGTGAAAAGGCGGTGTCTTAACCCCTTGACCAACGGACCTGAGCTGTTATTTTCAACTCTTACTATTATACAGACTTTTTCTGACTTGTCAACAACTTTTTTAAACTTTTTATGTTTTTTTGTATGACTCCCTAATGAGTACGGATATCAAACTCCTTAAACACAATACGTAAGTCTCTCAATACTCTTTGACGCCCTCGGAAGCGTTCATGTCTTAAGACGCGTTCTAACTCTTCTTGTTTGTCTTTACTTTGTTTGTTTCTATAATCTCTTAGTGTCTCATGAAAGAGATAATACTCATCTAGCCACATACCTCCCTCACTGATACGATGACTAATCTCACCTACTTCTTCATAGGGTTCTTTATCATATCTACGCTTCTGGCTTTCCTGCTTACGGATATAGTCTAGGATCCGATTACGGAATTTAGTTTTGAAGTATTTACGTAAGCGTGGGATATCTTCTACTATTCCTTCTTCTCTACTAATCAATTCATGTAAGCAAATCATTCCCTCTTGGTCCCAATCTGATAGCTCCCATAAATGGAGATGATATTCATTTCTACACTTATATACAATCCCCTGGACTTCTTCATATAATTCTTTAAACATAACGTTCCCCTTTCTAGATACAGTCTAACAAATCAAGAACTTAATTGGGACCATTTCGCCTATTCTGTCTCCTTTACCGTCTCAACTGCACAAAAAAGAGAGGTCACGCCTCTCTCAGGGTTATATTTCATCATTCATTTTTGACTTTACTTCATCATAAGATAATGCATGAGATTCCTCTTCTACGGTTTCAGGCATCTTTCCTGTTTCGTAAAGAGCTTTAATTTGTGTACTATCCAATGTTTCGTATTTCAATAATGCTTCTGCAATCAACTTGTGAGTTTCACGATTTGACTGAATAATTTCAGCAGCTTTATTTCGTGCTTCATTCAATAATGAACGAACCTCTTCGTCAATTTCATAAGCTGTTTGTTCTGAGATTGATTTTTGAGGGCTCTGTGCACCAAACATAGCATGATTGCCCTCATATTGAACTGGACCTAGTTTTTCACTCATACCGTACTCTGTAACCATTGCACGCGCCATTTGTGTCGCCTGTTCAAAGTCATTTGAAGCTCCTGTAGTTTGGACATTAAAGATAATTTCTTCGGCTACACGTCCACCCATTAAACCAGCCAATTGCTCTTTCATATCTTCTTTAGATAGAAGCATTTGATCCTCTTTAGGAAGTGCAATCATATAACCACCTGCACGGCCGCGTGGTACGATAGTAACTTTATGAACAACACGAGCATTCGACAAGACTAGACCAACAATGGTATGTCCTGCCTCATGATAGGCAACCAATTCACGTTCTTTTTGTGAAACTGTCTTATCTTTCTTAGAAGGTCCAGCAATAACTCTATCTTCTGCTTCATCAATATCTGAAGCATCAATTATCGATTTATTGCGACGAGCAGCGACTAAAGCAGCTTCATTCAATACATTCTCTAAATCAGCACCAACAAAACCTGGAGTTTGTTGGGCAACTAATTTCAAATCAACATTTTCCGCTAAAGGCTTGTTCTTAGCATGAACTTTCAAGATTGCTTCGCGACCTTTAACATCAGGACGGCCAACCAATACTTTTCTATCAAAACGTCCTGGACGTAAAAGGGCAGGATCAAGTACATCTGAACGGTTTGTCGCAGCGATAACGATAATCCCTTCATTTCCCTCAAAACCATCCATCTCAATCAAAAGTTGGTTCAAGGTTTGTTCACGTTCGTCATTTCCTCCGCCAAGACCAACTCCACGTTGACGTCCAACAGCATCAATTTCATCGATAAAGATAATAGCTGGTGCTGCTTTTTTGGCATCTTCAAAAAGAGAACGAACACGACTAGCTCCAACTCCGACAAACATTTCTACAAAGTCAGAACCTGAAATACTAAAGAATGGTACACCTGCTTCTCCGGCGACTGCTTTAGCAAGCAAAGTTTTACCTGTTCCCGGAGGTCCCTCCAAAAGAACACCTGCTGGAATACGGGCTCCAAGTTTTGTAAATCGTTTTGGATCTTTTAAAAATTCAACAACTTCAACTAGTTCTTGTTTTTCTTCCTCAGCTCCAGCAACATCTGAAAATCTTACTTTAATATCTTCTTTATTTGCAGCTTTAGCCTTACTACGTCCAAAACTCATCGGGTTACGGCTATTATTTCCTCCCATATTTCCCATCATAGAGAATAGGAAGAAGAATAGAATACCGAATGGTACAATGGATACAAGAATATTAATCCACATACCACTCGAACTTTCATGCTTAATAGTTACTTCCGCTTTATGGTCAGAAGCAAGCTTTTGCAATTCTGATACTGTAGTATCTGAAGGAAGAATAATACTTGAAAATTTCTCTACTGTTGTAGCAGAAGGAGAAAAGAACTGAATGCCTGTTTCTTCTTTACTTGTTTTAGGATTTTTATAAACACCTGAAACCTCGATAACACTGCCATTTGGTTGGTAAGTCAATTCTTTTACATTGTCATCGGTAATTTCTTTTACCAATTCTGTATAATTAATTTGCTCACTTTTCCCTGCAACACTACCTGTACTAAAATACTGGTAAGCTGTAACTAGGAAAAAAATAAGTAATAACCATAGAAAAGGATTTTTAATTAAACCATTATTTTGTTTTTTCATTAAAAATTGTTCTTTCTAATTTGAATACACTTCTTCTTTCAATACTCCAACATAAGGAAGGTTACGATAATTTTCTTTGTAGTCTAAACCATAACCTACTACAAACTCATTTGGGATAGTAAAGCAGGTATAGTCAGCCTCAATTTCTACAACACGTCCTTCTGGTTTATCCAACAAGGTTGCAATGTTAACAGAAGCTGCTTCTCTTGCAATAAACATATCTCGCAAATTCTTCAAAGTTTGACCTGTATCAATGATATCTTCTACAAATAAAACATGTCTTCCTTTGATGTCTTGAGTTACATCTTGCTTGATATTGATGACACCGCTACTTGCTGTTCCACCATGATAGCTAGAAACCATCATGAAGTCCATTTCAATATGTGTGTCGATATGTTTGACTAATTCAGCCATAAAAGGAATAGATCCTTTTAAAATCCCAACTAAGATTGGATTTTTTCCTGCATAGTCTTTAGTGAGTTGGGCACCTAATTTTTTAGCAGCTTCTGTAATTTCATCGTGTGAAACGAGGATTTTTTTAATATCGTTTTCTAACATTTTTTTTACCTATCTATTTTTTCTATATAAAGTACAGTGTTCATTATATCATTTTTCGTGTTTTTACTCAAATTACTGGTCGCAATTCCCAAAATTGAGACAATTTCACCAAATTGCTCAATAATCAGAGCTGATTTTCGCTTTTCCATAGGGATTTTCAAATCAATAAATAGACGTCTGAGTTTTTTTCTATGCCCATTTTGAATCAAAAAATCTCCTGTTTTTCGATGACGAATGTGTATTGATGTTTCCCGTGAAACAGGTACCTGCTGAATTAATTCACCATCTAAAGGAAGTCCAAAGGAAAATAAATATCCTTGATAAGATACCTGATTTTGATAGTGTAACACAAGTTCATCTTCCTTTTCATCAGACTGAGGACTGATTTTACAAATCCGAAACTGTTGATACTCTTTTACTAATTCATAACCATTTTTAAGCGGATGACGATACTGGCTTTTAGTTTTTAAAATTTGTCTAACTTCTTCAAACTGAGCTTTTGTAAGATTCAAATCTGGAAAACTATTCAGATAAGTTTGAAGTAAAACTCTTTGTGTTGACTCAGAATAAGAAAATAACTGTTGTAAATTTTCCACATCAATATTCTTTGATAATTCAGCTATAGCTAGGTCATAATCTAAAATTTCATTGCCGATGCTTAAGATTGCATCTCTAAATCTAGGATTTTCTTTTTCTAATTCTGGTAAATAAGAATTTCGAATACGATTGCGAAAATAATGATTTTCCTGATTTGATGTATCTTCAAAGTGAAAAATTGGTGGAAAGTCTTTTTTCTGAAAATGCAAGAAGGGACGAATGATTTCTATCTCTCCGACTACTTGCTTCTCCTTAATTCCTGATAGATAGCGCAAACGAGTTCCTCGAATCAAGCGCATTAAAATCGTTTCCACCTGATCATCAGCATGGTGGGCAGTGACTAAAGCTGTCGCACCTGTCTTTTTCATGACCTCTTGAAAAAAATCATAACGAAAATGTCGAGCACGTGCTTCTGAAAATTCTCCTGAAAAATTGCTGATATAAATAGGAAGCTCTGCTTCAGCAGCTAACTTCCTTAATTCCTGTTCTTCCCAATCTGATTCTACTCTCTGCTTATGATTCACATGAGCTAGAATCAATTCAATTTCTAACTCTTTTTGATACGTAGATAACACCTTAAATAGAAACATAGAATCTAATCCACCAGAAAGAGCTAGAACCACCTTAGCATGCTTTTTGAAATATCCCTTCTTGAGAAAATGATTTAAAAAATCTTGTTCCCTCATTTTAGAACCTCATAAACATCTTTGGCTATCTTAGAAATCGTATCATAATCAGAATTTTTAGTGAAAATAGAAAGAATAAATGGAGAATCTGCATAGACAACACCTGTATCATGCTTAAATTCATCCGCATCTCCAATTTTATGAGCTACTTTAACAGAAACACCTTTGGCAATTCTCTCATTATCAAAATCTGTTTTAGTCAAAGACTCCAATACAAATCCATTTTGATTATAAATTGCCTCCATAACCTTCCCAGCCATCTTAGAAGAAATCAATTTTTCTTTGGAATCCCAATCATCTCCCATAATAGCAGACATCTTGGATTTGAATGTGGCATCAGATTGGTTTGAAATGTAATATCCCAATAGATTATGAGCTACATTATCAGATTCTTTTGATACTTTCGTAATTAAATCCTTTAGAGAATACTCTTTATTATCCTCTTTTTTAGGAAGACTACCACTTCCTTCTGGTTTATAGGAACCTGGAAAATCATTGACTGCAGATATGTATTTTACAGTCGTATCTAACTGATAAAGACCTTCATTTATTTTTTCTTGCGTATAATAAAGATAAGGGAGTTTCAAAACACTAGCCGCATACATCTTTTCATCTTGATTGATACCAGCTTCTTTTCCAGTAGTCAGTTGCTTAACATAAATAGAAAATGAATCCTTCTGATATTTTTCCGATAACATTTCTTGGACTTTACTCATCCGATTATCTTCTTCAGAAGTTGATTCTTTAGCTACCCATCCAGCCTGATCAATATGTAGAAATTCTCTTCCTTCTACAAACATGGTCTTATCAATTGATACTTGCGAATAAGCTGATAAGGATGATTTCACTTCTTTTAAGTCATAAGGACTATTGTACAGTTTAAAATCAGATTCTAACCATACTTTTTTTATTGTTGGAGTTACCTCTGATTGATCATATAAAAATCGTTTGTCCGCAGCTATAAATTGATGATTTGATAGCTTAAATACCGGAATTCCTTGTTTATTTAAGTGCCACTCGGTTATTTGAAAACTTGTTTGGGGAGTCAATTTTCCAGATTCCACTACTAAATCTTCATTCGCATAAACAGGAACCTCTCCATAAACCATGGGAGAACTTAATTTTTCTCTAAAATAAATACCAAAGTCAGATTGTGAAAGGTAATAAATTTCTTTCGAAGTATAGACGACTTCTTTTTCTGTGCTAACGACTTTTGAAATAGTCAAAAAACTCGGTAGCAACAAAATAATTAAGAACTTACGCATTCTTCCTTTCCTTTTCTTCTTGTAAACGCAATAATTGATTTTTATCAGCCAACTCTTCTAGTTTTTCATCCGATAGACTCAAAAATTGCTCTATTACATCTAATAAATTTTCCATTTTATCACCTTGGGAGCAAGTCAGGAATCGTATAAACAGCTTCCCGATTCTTAGAATAATAATATTTTGCACGCATGTATTTAGCAGCGTAATCTTCATCTTTCAACTTTGTAGCAAAAGCTGTCTCTTTCTCCTTTTCCTCACTTAAGGTTTGATACTGAGTTTGCAAGTCTGATAACTGTTGACGTCTTTGGAGTAATTGGTGATAACTTTGAGCAAGATTATAAGTTGGTAAAATGAACAATAAAATCATCAAAATAAGAACCCAACCCATGAAACGATTACGTTTTTGTCGTTCTTTCATCAGATAGCGACGACGTTGGTGTTCATTTTGAATAAAAGAATTATTCAATTGTACGATATTTTTAGACATTTTCTTCTACCCGTGTTTCACTGATAATTTCATACATGCCTGCTGCATCTTCTTTTTTTGTACTATCTTTCATCTCCAGTACTTTTACAAGTAGCAACTTATTTCCAAATCGAATTTCAACTTGGTCATTAACTTTCAAATCCGTTGAACTTTTTGCCAAGATTCCATTTACCTTGATTCTACCTTTATCTGCTACTTCTTTTGCGACTGTACGACGCTTGATAATTCTTGATACTTTTAAATATTTGTCTAATCTCATTTTTATTACCTCAAATTATTATTGTACCATTTTTATCCCTTTTATAGAAGAAAAATGTTAAAGGGAAATTGCTTCCTTTGATTCTTTTATCTCTAATAAACTTTCTCCAAAAATGAGCAGACCTTCTAAAATTTCATAGTCCTTCTTGTTTCGGATGTCAAATACAACTTCCATTAATCCCTTATTCTCAGTTATGGCTGCTTTTAAATTCGTTGCAGATAAAGATTTAAAATAATCTTGAGCCAAAAACAATCGCTGAGTGACTTTTTCAAATTGTACTGTAATCTTATTATCTTTTCTTTCCACACGTTGAACAAAGACCTTGTCAAGATAAGACTTAACCAAACCAATCTCTAAAAGATAGGCTACCACGTCTGGGTACTCTCCAAAGCGGTCCATCAACTCTTCTTGTAACTCTTCATAGTTGGCACGGTTGTCAATTTGACGAATTTTCTTGTAAATTTCAATCTTATGTCGTTGATCAGAAATATAGGTATCAGGAAGATAGGCATCAATTTGTAAAATCAACTCAGCATTCCCTTTGGTTCTTGTGTTCCCATTACCATGTCGTTTAGCAATAGCTTCCTCCAATAATTGCGAATACAATTCAAAACCAACAGAATCAATGAAACCAGACTGGGATTTCCCTAAAAGATTTCCTGCTCCGCGAATCGAAAGATCTCGCATTGCAATCTTAAATCCGGAGCCCAATTCTGTAAATCCTTTGATTGCTTCTAATCTCTTTTCAGATACTTCACTGATTGATTTTTCCGGACGATACATGAGATAAGCATAAGCAATACGATTACTACGACCAACTCTTCCTCTTAACTGATACAAGGTTGACAAGCCCATATGGTCCGCATTTTCAATAAATAAAGTATTGGCATTTGGAATGTCCACCCCTGTCTCAATAATGGTAGTTGTCACCAAGATATCATACTGACCTTCAATGAAATCTAGTAGAGTATTTTCTAACTGAATCTCACTCATTTGCCCATGAACATACCCAATTGAAGCCTCTGGAATCAACTCCTGTAATTCTGAAACCTTCTGATCAATTGTGTCAACTTTATTGTAAAGATAGTAAACTTGACCTCCACGGTCCATTTCACGTAAGACAGCATCACGAATCACACTATCATTCTTTTCCAAAACATAGGTCTGAACAGGATAACGATTAGTCGGCGGAGTTTCAATAACAGACAAATCTCTGATTCCCAGCATAGACATGTGAAGGGTACGAGGAATTGGCGTTGCTGTCAAGGTCAGAACATCTACTTGTTTTTTCAGTTCTTTCAAGGTTTCCTTATGCTTGACACCAAATCGCTGCTCCTCATCAATAATCATTAAGCCCAAATCAGCAAACACAACATCTTTTGACAAAACACGATGTGTTCCAATCAGAATATCAACTTGACCCTTTTTCAATTTTTCAAGTGTTTCAGTCTGCTCTTTTTTACTTCTAAAGCGACTCAACACATCAATATTAACTGCAAAATTTTGGAATCGTTCCTTAAAATTCGTATAGTGCTGTTGCGCTAAAACCGTCGTCGGAACTAGAACGACAACCTGTTTGTGATCATTGACTGCCTTAAAGGCTGCACGCATAGCAACTTCAGTCTTTCCAAAACCAACATCCCCAACTAAAAGTCGATCCATTGGTTGAGAAGCCTGCATATCTCTCTTGATTTCCTCAACACTACGAAGTTGATCATCCGTTTCAACATAAGGGAAGGCATCATCAAAAGCATGTTGATCCTCATCATCAGCTGAGAAAGCAAAACCCTTCAACTGGCTGCGCTCAGAATAAAGTTTGATTAAATCGTCAGCTATATCCTCTACCTGGTTCTTAACTTTTTGCTTGGCTTTTTTGAAATGACCGTCATTTAATTTATTGAGTTTAGGAGCTTTACCGTCACTTGAAACGTATTTGGAAAGTAGATGAATCTGTTCCACTGGGATAGAGATTTGATCCCCGTTTTGGTATTGAACACTGACATAATCACGGTGAATCCCTTTGATTTCAATTGTTTCAATCCCTAGATATTGACCAATTCCATGGATATGGTGAACAACGTAATCTCCTTTTTCAAGTTCATTGTAATCTTTTAATCTCTCTGCGTTTGAAACATGTTGTCTTCGAAAACGACGTTTCAATTTCTTTTGAAAAATCTCATGTTCAGTTATCAATAAAACCTTTTCATCTACAAAATGAAAACCATGTCTGAGATTACCCTCAATTAAGTTTACAGATTCTTTACAAACACTTGACTTATCTCTAGAATCCAATTTAATCTGGTATTCCTCTAAAACATCCTCCAATGTTTTACTTCCCATTGAATTGCTAGACTGCAGGATAATAGTATAATCCATTTTTTTGTATCGCTCAATTTCTTCTTTTAGAAAAGAAAATTGATTGAAAAACTCCTGCATAGGATATTGATTAAATTGATAAATTTGGTCAAACTTGAGATTGCCTAACCCCTTTTGCAGATTAGAGAAAAAGGTAACCGGACTCTGCTTTTTATAGATTTGCTCTGTATCTGCAAAATACTGCATCTCAGAAAATGCTTTACTGTTCTGTAATTCTTCTGTAAAGTATTGTGCTAACTCCCTTTCAAAGACTTCATACTGATTCATCAATTTCTGATAATCATCAAAGAATACTGGGGTATCTTTTTCAATATAGTCAAAGACAGTCCATGTCTTTTCATAGCACAAAGATAAAAACTTCCGTGAATCTGAATGTATTTGTTTTTGGTGAAAACTTGAAAGAATTTCTTCTAGATAGGATTTCAAAATCGGTGATAACGTTTTTGAAATTTGTTTTTCTAAAGCTGACTGTCCTCGTTGATAATCCTTTTCTCTCAAAAGCATATCACTAGCTGGAAAGATAGTGAGTTCTGTCTGATTTTCTTTCGATAATTGTGTTTCGACTTCAAATAACCTAATACCATCAATTTCATCACCAAAAAACTCAATTCGGCAAGGTTCTAACTGGGATATTTCAAAAATATCTAAAATATCTCCTCGTATACTAAACTCTCCCTGAGTTTGTACTTGTGTAACTTTTCGATAGCCTATCTCTTTTAACTGATGGATAAGTGCGTGTTGGTCATATTCTTCACCAACTGTTATTTTTACAATACTATCTTTAAATATATTGGGAGACGGTAAAATCAATCGACTTGCTGCGATATTACAAACTAAAATCCCTTTCTTAGATGAATCAGTCAAAAAACGCAAGGCTTCAACCCGTGAAATGATTTTTTCTTGTGAAGACATCAAAAACTCGACCATAGGGGAGTCATCTACCAAAAATGGATAGATAAGTTCCTCACCCAAGACAGATATAAGATCACTAACAAGTCCTTCTGCTCCTCCATAAGTTGACGTCAATAACACAATCTTATCTTCCTGTCTCAAACTACTAGCAATTGCTAAAGCTTTTGTAGAAGTTGACAATCCTAACATTAATTGTCTTTTCTTATCTGTCAGTTTTTGATGCCATTTTTTTATCTGATCATTTTCTGAGAATAAATCTAATAAGGCCACCATTTATCCGTTATACCTCTGCATCGTTTTTTCAAAGTTTTTCTCTTGTAAATAGTAGTTTACAGAATCGTCAACTTTGTCAATAGACTGTAAAATACCAATATAATCATCCTTGTCAAACTTACTCAAAACATGGTTAACAACTGACATTCCATTTTTAGGTCTTCCGATTCCAATCTTAACACGATTAAATGTCTGGGTTCCAATATGTTGAATAATAGACTTGATACCATTATGACCACCTGCGGATCCCTTTGCTCTTAAGCGAATCTTTCCAACTTCCATGTCAAGGTCATCGTAAATGATGAGTAAATCTTCAATATCCAAACCATAATAAGTTAATAAAGCATGAACCGCTTTTCCACTTTCATTCATAAATGTCGTTGGTTTGACAAGATAAATTTTTTCTCCATTTAGGAAAAAGGATGCTAGGTCAGCTTGAAATATTTTATCATGTGTAAAAGTGACATTCTGTTTCTTCGCTAGTTGGTCAATCAACATAAAACCAACATTGTGTTTTGTTTCAAAATATTTATCCCCTGGATTTCCTAATCCTACAAGTAATTTGGTCATTTATTTTTCCTTTCAAAAGCCAAAAGGGTTGGAATTTTTTTCCAACCTAATTGACACTATTCATTAATTTTTTTTAGACATTAAAGCGGAATTCCATAATATCGCCATCTTGAACAATATATTCTTTTCCTTCTTCACGCAAGCGTCCAGCTTCTTTTACAGCCTTTTCAGATCCGTATTTCACTAGATCCTCATATGACATAGTTACTGCACGAATAAATCCTTTTTCAAAGTCTGAGTGGATAATACCAGCTGCTTGAGGAGCCTTCATACCACGTTTAAAGGTCCAAGCGCGAACTTCTTTTTCACCAGCTGTGAAGTAAGTTCCCAATCCAAGTAAGTGGTAAGCTGCACGAGTCAACTTGTCAACGCCTGACTCTGTCAAACCAAGTGCTTCAAGAAACTCTTGCTTATCTTCTTCGTCTAACTCAGAAATTTCTTCCTCAGCACGCGCAGAAATAACGACTACTTCAGCATTTTCTGTCGCTGCGAATTCACGAATTTGTTTAACATAGTCGATAGAGTCAGGTTCTGAAACAACATCCTCATCCACATTGGCAACATAGAGCACTGGTTTAGTCGTCAAAAGGAAGAGACCTTTGACAACTTTTTGTTCTTCATCTGTAAATTCAATAGTTCGAGCTGATTTTCCATCTTCTAGGACTGGTTTAATCTTTTGAAGAACATTAAACTCAGCTACTGATTCTTTATCTTTTTGCGTACGTGCCATCTTTTCTACACGCGCATAACGCTTATTAACTGATTCTAAGTCAGCAAGAATCAACTCCAGGTTAATAGTATCAATATCTGCAAGTGGATCTACAAAGGCGTCTTCACGTCCTTGCTCGCGCATCACATTTTCATCATCAAAAGCACGAACTACGTGAACAATCGCGTCTACTTCACGGATATTAGCCAAGAATTTATTCCCTAGCCCTTCTCCTTTTGAAGCTCCTTTTACAATTCCTGCGATATCTGTAAATTCAAATGTTGTTGGAACTGTCTTTTTAGGAGTGATCATTTCAGTCAATTTTTGTAGGCGTTCATCTGGAACCTCAACCATTCCAACGTTTGGATCAATCGTCGCAAATGGATAGTTTGCAGCCTCTGCTCCTGCTTTTGTAATTGCATTAAATAGTGTTGATTTACCAACGTTTGGCAAACCAACGATACCTGCTGTTAAAGCCATATTTTCTCATTCTCCGTTTTTATTTCAATCCCTAATATTATAACACAAAAAGGGAAAACTTGCTAACCCTCTAACTGAGGGGTTTCAGTCAATAATTTTATTCATTTTTCGATCAAAATCATAGCGCCCCATCATGACAACATGGTCACAATTGCTACATTTAATTTTGATATCTGCTCCTACACGTGTAATTTCCCAACGATTGGCCTTTTTACCTGTTGACTTGATGGTGCAAGCATGTGGTTTTTTCATTTCAACAAAATTTCCAACTTGATACATACTACTCTCCTTTTCTTTTTCGATTATATCATAAAAGAGGCGAGCCAGGCTCAACCTCTTTCACTTAATTTGTACGAACTGGTGTAATGAGCTGCATGAAGTCTTCATCAGTGTCTGCTGGCACAAGAGTAAATGGACGAACAGCTGAGATAAAGCTAATGGTCACCTTTTCGCTATTTAAAGCCTTAAGAGAATCAATCAAGTAAGTTGGGTTGAAACTAATAGTCAAATCTTCACCAGTCACCTGATCAGTATCGATTTCTTCGTTTACTTTACCAACTTCTGGAGAATGAACATGGGCGCTAACAATACCACCTTTAATTTCAAGCTTCACAGTACCATTTTGAGTCGCACTTGATAAAAGGCGAGCACGCTCCATTGACTGACGTAAGTTTACCACATCAAAAGTAATAGTAGTGTTAAAGTCTGTCGGAATCAAGCGATCTGTATCAGGATAGTTACCTTCTAACAAACGAGTATAGAAGCTAATATTTTCGCTTCTAAAGAGGATTTGATTGTTGGCAAAGAAAATCTCTACAGTTTCAATATCGTCTGTAAATACTGCTGAAAATTCGCGTAGAGAACGGCTAGGAATCACGACATCAAAATCATCACTATTTTTTTCAAGAGTCAATTTTTTCTGGCTTAGACGATGAGAGTCTGTTGCAACTGTTTTTAACTCTTTGTGTTGGCTCAATACAAAATGAACACCTGTTAAAATTGGACGACTTTCTTGTGTACTTGCAGCAAAAGCTGTTTCATTGATAATTTTCTTGAGTAATTTTGTTTCAAGAACCAAAGGAGTGCTTGCTGAAATTTCTTGGATTCGTGGATATTGTTCGCTATCTTTTCCTTTGAGGGTAATTTCTGATTTGCCACTGGTTAAAACAATTTGATTTTGTTCAATTTCTTTAAAATCAAGAGTCACATCAGGTAGACTAGATACCACATTGATAAAGAAAGAAGCTTCAAGAAGGATAGAACCTAAAGAAGTAATCAATAGCCCAGCATCTTCATTTTTTTGAGAAATAAAATTTTCAATTGAAATTTGACCATTTGAACCAATTAAAGTAACACCTTCGTTGGTCACGTCAATTTTTACTGTTGATAAAATAGGAATGGCATTTTTAGAACTAATAGCTCTCTTAGTGATATTTAATGCTTGTAGAAATAAATTTTTATTAATTGAAAAATGAATCATGGATTCTCCTTTATTTATTTTTAGTATTAGAAGGATAATAGTAATAATAGAGTCTGTGAAATCTGTGGAAAACAGACTAAAAGTAAGGCATACCAAGTTTTTTGGATTGTTTAAAAAATGTGGATAAAAAAGATAAAAAAGCGAAAGTTATCCACAGGTTATTTAATTTTCTTTTTGATTGATTCAATTTCTAAACGTAAATTATCGTCTTCATCAATCAAAGATTTAATTTTGGCATGGGCATGAATGACTGTTGTGTGATCTTTACCACCAAATTCCTTCCCAATTTTTGGAAGACTATTATCTGTTAGTTCTCTAGATAAATACATGGCTACTTGACGGGCTAATACAATATTTTGAAGGCGTCTACTTCCCTTCATTTCTTTGACACTGACACCATAAAAGTTACCAACTTCATTTTGGATTTTATCAATTGGGATAACGAGCATTTGGTTAACATCTTGTTTACGTGCCCTAATAGCCTCTGCAGCGATATCGATAGTGATATCCTTAATCTTCTTCACTCGGGCAATTAAAGTGATGTCGTTGATTGCTCCTTCAAGTTCTCGGACGTTTGAATCAAATTGACCAGCTAGGTATTCTAGGGTATCACTTTGGAAATGGTAGTCTAAATGCTCTGTTTTACTTTGTAAAATGGCAATACGTGTCTCAAAGTCAGGTGGTGTGATGTTTTGCGTCAAGCCCCAACTAAAGCGCGTGACAAGCCTCTCCTCGAGCCCTTCTAGATGTTTTGGACTTCGATCACTCGTTAGGACAATCTGTTTTTGCTTGTCATGAAGGGCGTTAAAGGTATTGAAAAATTCTTCCTGAGTTGCGACTTTTTTTCCGCTGAGTGACTGGATATCATCGATTAACAAAAGATCAAGACTACGATAGGTTTTTTTAAATTTTTCCATTTCCCCAAGTCTTAGGTGATCAAGAAAGTCATTAATAAAGCTTTCAGCAGGTATGTATTTGACACGCGCATTTGGAATATTTTTTAGAATTTCATTTCCAATAGCGTTTAACAGGTGAGTCTTACCAAGCCCAGGTCCTCCATAGATAAAAAGAGGATTATAGGTTAAGGCCAAATCTTCAGAGACAGCCAAAGCTGCTGATACTGCCCAGACATTTCCATCTCCTTGAATAAAATTATCAAAGGTATACTTTTCTTTTAATCCAGTATCCGAATAAGGAATAGATGCTAACTTTGGACTATAGTCATAAAGAGTTGAATTTGGAGCTTCTTCAACTTGTGAGATAGTCGTATCTTGAGGTTTGATGAAAATATAGTGGGGAGTTATTTCAGCGTCATAAATTTCAAATCCAGCAACTACAATAATATCTTTTAGCTGTTTTTCCCAGACCATTTCCATTTCAGATCGTGGTAAAAATATAGTGGCAACATTTTCCTCTACCTTAATGAGTTCAGCTTGAATAGCATAGAAATCATACATGGATCGAGTCAGTCTTTCTTGAGCAAATTCTAAGATACGATTCCAAAATTGTTTTTCTTTCAATCCTTTCTCCTCCTTTACTATTTAAAAGTTTAATGCTAGATTTATTTTACCATAGATAGCAAGAATTTTCCACAAGCTGTGAAAAATAATCCACAATGTTATCAAGTTTTATCCACAGGTTGGGGATAAAATCAGAAACTATTGATTTATGAAGCTTTTTTTTTGAAAAAAATAGTGGATAACCTTGTGAGATAAAAAAATAAAAGAACAGCCTTATTTCAGGCTGTTGATAATTCTACTGTATTCTTCTTGGTTTGAGAAAGCAATAATGATTTTTCCACTATCTTTTTTAGACAGTTTGATTTCTACATCTAATCCGAGTATTTTTTTTAACTGTTCTTCTTCATTTTGTATGAAATAATCATTTTTTTGCAGTTTCTTTTGTTTTTTCTCTGTCAGAAGAGCTTCTAACTTCCTTACAGAAATGTCTTCTTCTATAATTCGTTGAAAGAAATAGTCTTGTTGTTCCTTATTCAACCCAACTAGCGAACGCGCATGGGCTTGTGATAGTTGGCCATTTTCTACTTCTGAAAGGATCTGTTCTGGCAAGGACAGCAAGCGAATAGAGTTGCTGATATAAGGACGAGACTTGCCCATTTTATCTGCAATTTCAGCATGGGTAAATCCTTTCTCTACAAGAGATTCATAGGCGCGTGCTTCTTCTATTGGATTTAAATTTTCTCTCTGTAAATTTTCAATGATAGATTGGATCATCATCTCTTGATCTGAAAGCTGCTTAACAACAGCTGGGATATACCTTAGACCAGCTAAAAGTGAAGCCCGATAGCGTCTCTCTCCTGCAAGGATTTCATAACCAATAACAGGAGATTGACGAACAATAATCGGTTGAATGACCCCATTTTCTTTGATAGACTGTGCTAGTTCATGTAGTTTTTCTCCATCAAATTCTTTTCGAGGTTGATAGGGATTTTTCTGTATATCTGTGATAGAAATCATTTCAAATTTTTCCATGATTCTACACTAACACATCTTTTATCTTATGTAAAGCTTTCTTTACATAGATGTCAATTAAGATTCTAAATCACCTGAACTCTTGTCAAGTTTAATAGATGTAGTTTCTTCTTTACCGTTACGATAGTAAGTTATTTTAATGGTATCTCCGATAGAATGATTGTAAAGAGCACTTTGTAAGTCTGTTGATGAAGCAATTTCCTTGTCATCTACTTTTGTAATAACATCGTATTTTTCAAGGTGACCATTGGCAGGCATATTACTTTGCACAGAACGAACAACTACACCAGATGTTACATTGCTTGGAATATTCAGTCTTCTAATATCACTTGTATTAATATTTGAGAGATTGACCATTTGAATTCCCAAAGCTGGACGAGTAACTTTTCCGTTCTTTTCCAACTGTTCAATAATATTGATAGCATCATTTGCAGGGATTGCAAAACCAAGACCTTCTACAGATGTTCCTCCATTTGTGGCAATTTTACTTGAGGTAATTCCGATAACCTGTCCTTGAATATTGATTAGTGGGCCACCAGAGTTACCTGGGTTAATAGCAGTATCAGTTTGGATGGCTTTTGTAGAAATGGCTTGTCCATCTTCAGATTTTAAGGACACATTTCGATTAAGACTAGATACAATACCCTGAGTGACAGTATTTGCATATTCAGAACCCAATGGGCTACCAATAGCAATGGCAGTTTCTCCTACGGTTAACTTACTAGAATCACCAAATTCAGCTACTGTTGTCACTTTTTCTGAAGAGATTTTGACGACAGCAATATCAGAGAAAGTGTCCGCTCCGACAATTTCTCCGGGTACTTTAGTTCCATCTGACAAACGAATATCTATTTTGCTGGCGCCATTTATAACGTGATTGTTGGTGACAATATAAGCTTCTTTGTCATTCTTTTTATAAATAACCCCAGATCCTTCACTAGAGATTTGCTGAGAATCTGTGTCAGTATCATCATTGCCAAATACGCTATTTTGTCTGTTTGCCGAATAAGTAATAACAGAAACAACAGCATCTTTTACTTTGTTAACAGCCTGAGTTGTTGAATTTTCGTTCTTATAAGCAGTCTGTGTAATAGTGCTATTGTTGTTAGAGTTGTTTACCCCACTTTTTTGAGTGAGTTGAGTTATTGAAAAACTACCCAAGGCTCCACTAATAAAGCTAATGACGATAACGACTAATAATTGAAACCATTTTTTGTAAAATGTTTTTAGATGTTTCATATTTGCCTCCATATGTTTTAAATTAATGAAAGTATAAACTGACTAGCTTAATTATAACTTAAACATAAAAGTTTTTCACAGATTGTGGATAACTTTCAAAAATCTGTGGTTTTCTCGGCTAAAATTAACCTTTTATTTTGTGAATAAGATGTGAAAAAAGAGAGAATATGTTAGAATAGAGTCATGAAAATTAAAGTTGTAACAGTCGGGAAACTGAAAGAAAAGTATTTAAAAGATGGTATCGCAGAGTATTCAAAACGAATTTCTCGATTTGCTAAGCTTGAAATGATTGAGCTAGCAGATGAAAAAACACCAGATAGGGCCAGTGAGTTAGAAAATCAAAAGATTTTAGAAATAGAAGGTCAGAGAATTTTATCAAAAGTTGGTGACCGTGATTTTGTTATTGCGTTAGCTATTGAAGGGAAAACTTTCTCTTCAGAAGAATTTAGTAAGCAGTTAGAAGAAGCTTCTATAAAAGGATTTTCTACTCTTACCTTTATTATTGGAGGGAGTCTGGGGTTATCACAGGGTGTAAAAAAGAGAGCCAATCTTTCTGTTAGTTTTGGCCGCTTAACCTTGCCCCATCAGTTAATGAGACTAGTACTTGTTGAACAAATCTATCGGGCTTTTACGATTCAGCAGGGATCACCCTATCATAAATAGAAAATTGACTTTCAATTAGATTTTTGGTAGAATAGATGTATTAGGTCTCATAGCTCAGCTGGATAGAGCATTCGCCTTCTAAGCGAACGGTCGCAGGTTCGAATCCTGCTGGGATCAATATAGTAGCAAAGCTGGGAATTTTCCCGGCTTTTTTCTTAAAAAAGTACACTTGGGGAGAAAAAAATGACAGTTGAGAGAATTTTATATAAAACGAAATTCCATTTTGTATAATAGTTTTTGTAAGTTAGCTTACAAGAAAAAACATTGAGGAGATTTTATTATGAAAAACACAGTTAAATTGGAACAGTTTGTAGCCTTGAAGGAAAAAGACTTGCAGGAGATTAAAGGTGGGGAAAGTAGACTGTCAAGATTACTCCGTGATTTTATTTTCCAAATAAAACAGTAATGAAATAAGGAGAAAGAGTAATGAATTTGCTTGAATTTGGGACAGTTATTGTTTATTTTTTAATTATTAGTTACAGTTACCACTTAATTTGTAAAGGTCAAGTAAATAGAAGAGAACTATACGTTTTTGGTGCTTATACATTACTAACAGCAATAGCACTTGATTTTCCCTTATATCTTCTAAATTTAGATGGGTTAGGGATTGCAACATTTTTATTTCCTTTGGGCTTATATTCCTATTTTCGATGGATTAAACAGTATGAGAGGGATAGAGGACTATTCCTAAGTTTACTACTATCTCTTTTATATGAGAGCACTCATAACTTTCTGTCCGTAACTTTTTCCTCTATAACAGGAGACAATTTTGTTTCACAATATCATGCCCCATTCTTTTTTGTTGTAACAGTGCTGACTTATGTTGTTATCTTAAAAATCATTCATTATTTCCACTTAGAACTAAACTATTTTGATAAGGACTACCTTTATCCCTTCTTGAAAAAAGTATTTTTTGCTTTAATACTGCTCCATACTGCATCTTTCGTTTCAGATATGGTAAGTACGGTTAAACATTTGAATAGTTTTGGAAGTATTTTGTCATCTATTGTTTTTATCTCTCTACTTTTGACCTTCTTTGCAATGAATTCTCATAAAGAACAAATGGAGAAAGAGATTGCTTTGAAGCAGAAGAAATTTGAACAGAAACATTTACAGAATTATACAGATGAAATTGTCGGACTGTATAATGAAATCCGTGGTTTTCGACATGACTATGCTGGTATGCTTGTCAGTATGCAGATGGCAATTGACAGTGGTGATTTACAGGAAATTGACAGAGTTTACAATGAAGTTTTGGTCAAAGCAAATCACAAACTGCGTTCAGATAAGTACACTTACTTTGATTTGAACAACATAGAAGATTCAGCTTTACGAAGTTTGGTTGCTCAGTCAATTGTCTATGCTCGAAATAATGGTGTAGAGTTTACACTGGAAGTAAAAGATACGATTACCAAGCTCCCAATTGAACTATTGGATTTGGTTCGTATCATGAGTGTTTTATTGAATAATGCTGTCGAAGGATCGGCTGATAGCTATAAAAAACAAATGGAGGTAGCAGTTATTAAGATGGAAACTGAAACAGTTATTGTGATTCAGAATTCATGTAAAATGACGATGACTCCTTCAGAAGATCTATTTGCCTTAGGATTCTCCACTAAGGGAAGAAATCGCGGAGTAGGATTAAATAATGTGAAAGAACTACTAGATAAGTACAACAATATTATTTTAGAAACAGAGATGGAAGGCAGTACATTTAGACAAATTATTAGATTTAAGAGGGAATTTGAATGAAAGTTTTAATTTTAGAGGATGTTATTGAACATCAAGTGAGACTAGAGAGAATATTGGATGAAATTTCGAAAGAATCGAATATTCCAATATCATACAAGACAACAGGAAAAGTCCGTGAATTTGAAGAATACATTGAAAATGATGAAGTAAATCAGCTTTATTTCCTAGATATCGATATTCATGGAATTGAGAAAAAAGGATTTGAGGTTGCTCAGCTCATTCGTCATTACAATCCTTACGCTATTATCGTCTTTATCACCAGTCGATCAGAGTTTGCGACTCTAACCTATAAATACCAGGTATCAGCCCTAGATTTTGTTGATAAGGATATCAATGATGAGATGTTTAAGAAGAGAATTGAGCAAAATATCTTCTACACGAAGAGTATGCTACTTGAAAATGAAGATGTGGTAGATTATTTTGACTACAATTACAAGGGAAATGATTTAAAAATCCCTTACCATGATATTTTGTATATTGAAACGACAGGTGTCTCTCATAAATTGCGCATTATTGGTAAGAATTTTGCAAAAGAGTTCTATGGAACAATGACAGATATTCAGGAAAAGGATAAACATACCCAACGATTTTATTCTCCTCATAAGTCATTTTTGGTAAATATAGGCAATATCAGAGAAATTGATCGAAAAAACCTAGAAATTGTTTTCTATGAAGACCATCGTTGTCCTATTTCAAGGTTAAAAATTAGAAAATTGAAAGATATTTTAGAGAAAAAATCTCAAAAGTGATTGACAATTAGTAAGAAATTGATATAATGGTTATATCTGCTACAGATAGAAGGTCCGTTGGTCAAGGGGTTAAGACACCGCCTTTTCACGGCGGTAACACGGGTTCGAATCCCGTACGGACTATTTTATCCGCCATAGCTCAGTTGGTAGTAGCGCATGACTGTTAATCATGATGTCGTAGGTTCGAGTCCTACTGGCGGAGTATAGATAAAAGGGAACACAACTGTGTTCCTCTTTTTGTATCAATTTATATCACCAAGCATCTTCATAAGGAAGTCTGTTATTTCTTGAGGACTTTCTTTTTTTCCATGTGCAATCCAAGTTTGGCAGACACCAAAAAGTGCATGAGTTAGATAGATGCTACTATATTCTAATTCAGTGGTATTGAGATTCAGTTGCATAAAGCGTTTTTGTAAATCCGTACTGAGCATGATATGAAGTTTATTTCGTAAGAAATTTTGGATTTCTTTAGTCCCATTTTCAGAAAGAAGGGCAGCCAGAAGTGGTTCTGACTCTAGATATTCAAAGACTTCTAAAATAGCATCTTTTTTGTGATGAGCATGTTTTTGAAAAATATATTCAAATGTATGAAATAGCTTGCTTTGATAGTGCTCAATCATATCATACTTATCCTTATAGTGAGTATATAAGCTGGAACGACTAATTCCGGCTTTTTCTGCTAACTTGACAGTAGAAATTTGATCAAACGGCTGTTCCATCAGTAATTGTACCATAGCATTTTCAATAGTTCGCTTTGTTTTTAAGCGTTTGTTACTTTCTTGCATATTTCCTCCTTATAAACAAATTAGACTATATGTCTAAAAATGGATTTTTTATCTTGTAATTTAGATTTTTTAATGTATAATCTATTATATCAAAATTTTAGACAATATGTTTAAAAAAGGAGAAACTATGTTTAAAGAATGGAAAGCAATTTTTAAAAAACCAACCTTTATTATTGTCATGATAGGAATTTCTCTTATTCCAGCTCTGTACAATATCATATTTTTGTCCTCAATGTGGGATCCATATGGGAAATTATCTGATTTGCCTGTGGCAGTTGTCAATAATGATAAAGAGGCTTCCTATAATGGTAACACTATGTCTATAGGGAAAGACATGGTGTCCAATTTAAAAGAAAATAAAACCTTGGATTTTCATTTTGTAGATGAAGAGGAAGGTAAGAAGGGCTTAGAAAATGGCGATTACTATATGGTAGTGACTTTACCAAGTGATCTATCTGAAAAGGCCACTTCTATTTTAACGGATCACCCAGAGCAAATGCAAATCGATTATCAGACTTCAAGTGGTCATAGCTTTATTGCAAGCAAGATGAGTGATTCTGCTATGACACAATTAAAGCAGAATGTTTCTACCAATGTAACCGAGACCTATATTAAAGCTTTATTTAACAAAATGATTGATTTAAAGGATGGTATGAATCAAGTAGCTTCAGGCAGTGAAAAATTAACTGATGGGGCGAATCAGTTAGCGACAGGAAGTCAAACATTAACTACTAACCTACACTCTTTAGCAGATTCAAGTTTAACATTTTCAAATGGAACGGAGCAGTTTACTAGAGGATTATCCTCTTATGTTTCTGGTGTCGAACAACTTCATCTTGGCTTAGGGAATTTTAATAGTGGTTTAGTTACATATACTGGTGCAGTGAGTCAATTAGATAGCGGATTAGGTCAATTGTCTTCTAAAAGTCCTGAATTAGTGAGGGGAATTAATCAATTATATACTGGTGTAGAATCCTATACTGGCGGTGTTTCTAAGCTTAATGCTGGTCTGAATCAATTTTCATCTGGTGTTAGTGCCTATACAAATGGAGTGGGGAATCTTGCAACAGGTGCTAATCAGTTATCTAATCAATCAGCTACACTTCGAATGGGTGTGGAGCAATTAAGTGAAGGGATTCAACAACTTTCTAGCAAGTTAGAGGCTTCGTCTGAGCAAAAAAATCAAATTAATCAATTATCTTCTGGTCTGAATCAGTTAAATCAAGCTATTCAAAATATTGATGTTGGTGATACAAAACAATTAGATTCTGTTTTATCAAGTATAGTATCTCTTTCTAATCAAATGTTAGCAAGTGCTCAGTCTGATAAAGCGACTACATTAGCTAATATTCAATCGACAGCAGCTTATCAATCTTTGACAAGTGAGCAACAAGCTGAAATAAGTGCTTCTGTATCTCAAAATTCGACTGATAGTATTCAATCGGCTCAGTCCATTGTAGCTTTAGCTCAAGGTTTACAGGGAAGTTTAGAAAACTTACAAAATCAATCTTCTAATCTTTCGACATTAAAAAATCAAGCTAATCAAGTATTACCGCTTGCTTCTACTTCTTTGACAGGATTGTCAAGTGGATTAACAGAAATACAAGGAGCTGTTACTAGCCAATTAGTTCCTGCTAGTCAGTCGATTGCAACAGGTGTAAATGTATATACTGCAGGTGTTGATAAAGTTTCTCAAGGCGCAAGTCAACTAAGTGAAAAAAATTCTACCTTGACAGGTAGTTTGGATAAACTAGTTTCAGGGTCAACTACCTTGACACAAAAATCTTCTAGCTTGACAGCAGGAGTTGGTCAATTAGTTGAAAAAACTCCAGAATTAGTATCAGGTATTGAAAAATTATCAACTGGATCCAATCAATTGAATCAAAAGAGTCAAGAATTAATGGCAGGAGTTGATAAATTGCAGTTAGGATCGGGCCAATTAGCTGATAAATCCAGTCAGTTACTTTCAGGTGCGTCTAAATTAGAGAATGGGGCTAATAAATTGGCAGATGGAGCTGGGAAACTAGCAGAAGGTGGAACAAAGTTAACTTCTGGCTTTGAAGGTTTACAGACAGGACTTGCTTCTTTAGGACAAGGATTGAGTAATGCCAGTGATCAACTCAAATCAGCATCTACGGAATCTAAAAATGCAGAGATTTTATCAAATCCTCTCAGTCTTTCCAAAACAGACAATGATCAAGTTCCTGTAAATGGAGTTGCAATGGCTCCTTATATGATATCAGTTGCTCTCTTTGTTGCAGCAATATCAACGAATATGATCTTTGCGAAGTTACCTTCAGGACGTCATCCGGAGAGCCGCTGGGCTTGGTTGAAATCTCGAGCTGAAATAAATGGTATTATAGCTGTTTTAGCAGGAATTTTGGTATATGGAGGAGTCCATCTTATTGGGTTAACTGCTAATCATGAAATGAGAACATTTATTCTCATCATCTTAACAAGTTTAGTATTCATGTCTATGGTGACTGCTTTAACAACGTGGAATAGCCGTATAGGAGCTTTCTTCTCTCTTATCTTGCTTTTATTACAGTTGGCATCAAGTGCCGGTACTTATCCACTTGCTTTGACAAATGATTTCTTTAGAGCTATTAATCCTTGGTTACCAATGAGTTATTCAGTTTCAGGATTACGACAAACAATCTCTATGACAGGAAATATTCATCACCAAGTTATTTTCCTTGCTGTGATATTAGTACTATTTATTGGTTTAGGTATGCTAGCCTATCAACCTAAGAAAATGGAAGGAGATTAAAAAAATCGACCGATTAACTAGTCGATTTTTTTATGCCTTAGATGACTTTCGTCTGTGATTATAGATTCCAAATAGTAAGAGAGAAGTAAAGGAACAGATTCCTCCAGTAATAAACCCATTGGGAATAAAGGAAAGTGTAATAGTTCTTTTCCCCTTAGGAACGTCAACTTTCATAAAGCCAGTTTGAGCTTGTTTAATTTCTATTTTCTTACCATCTTGGTAGGCAGACCAACCTTTGTCATAAGGAATGGTGAAGAAAATAGATGTATCTTGTTGGACATCATATGTAGCAAAAACCTTGTTTTTAGAAGTCGATACTGTTACTGGTTGTTCTTTAATTTTTTGAATTGCCTCAGTTAAAGTTTGGGTATCTAAACGGTAGAAGGTAGGAGATTCAAATGATACTTGTGAATTTCCAGGGAAACTAACATGAATATTGAAAGTTTTTTTCTCTTTTGTATATCCTAGATTAAAGAAGGAGAAGGCATTATCAGTTGTAAAAGTTTTCTTTTCCCCATTGACAAGAATGTCAACCTTCTTTTGTTTATCATTAGAAAAGTGAAGGTTAGTGAAAGAAAGATAAACTTGGCTATTTTCTGGTACTTCAATTTGATACTGGATTGCTGCATCCTCATTTGAAGAACTTGTGACACTAATCAAATCATTAGTATTTTCTGTTTTGTCATAAGGGATTGGAGAAAAATAATCAAAATCGACGTTAGCAAGTTGATTTAAAAACGAGGTTTGATTATCCAAAGTGTGTTCATTAAACTTGACATCATTGTAAACAGATTGACTAGCAAATGCAATCGGAAGAGAGAATTGATTTTCATATAGGGCAAGATTATCTTTTTGATATACAACTTGGAAACCATACTTATTAATAGGACTTTCTGAGATATTATATTGGATGCCAAATAAACTATCAGCCAAAATGCTATTATTGGCATAACGGAGATTGAGATTAGTCCCAGATGATTTAAACCCAAGTTTATCCAAAGTAGAGCTTGCTGAACGATTTCGAACAGATGAAAATTGAGAGATTCCATTGTAATTGAATTTCATACTGTCATTTCCTGTCTGAGTTTCTAGTTTCTCAGTACGAGTAAATTGGTTCCCAATATATGTTGAAAAAGATTCCATAGCTGGGATATCTCGATTATAAGCACTTCGAGAAGCAAATCCCCATTCTTTAGCAATTCCGTCCATTTGAGATGAAGCATTTAAACTCATTTCAACCATTATAAATAAAGAGATTAGAATGGCAAATAGATTGACAGAGATAAACTTTTTGATAACTGCAAGGAGTAAAAGCGAATAGACAACCAAAAATTCAAGAGTAAGCAGAATATTCAAATCTGTTAAAAAAGAATAATGTGATTTTAGATAGATGGTAGCTAAAAATCCTGTTACTATAAGAAAAAGCGAAACTAAAAAATTCCAGATTTTAATTTCTCTCAGACGATTTAAGACTTCCGCTGCTGTGTAAATTAATAAGGTAGAGAAAATCCAAGCATAGCGATGTAAAAACATGTTTGGAGTATGTATGCCTTGCCAAAATAAATCAAGAGCTTCTATATAAAAGCTTGCAATTAGAAATGCAAAGAAGATTGCATAGATAAGTTTCACGTGAAACTTAATAGATTTCATCGTAAAAAATAAAATGGTTAAAATAAAGGGAAGCAGTCCAACAAAAATCATTGGGATAGCCCCATACTTTGTTGTATCAAATGAACCAATGAATTGCTTGGCAAAGAGATCAAGATACCAGCTACTTTCAGTTTGAAACTTTGTAACTTCTGTCAATTTTTCCCCATGTGTCTGTAAATCAAATAGAGTAGGAAGAGTCAGAATCAAACTAGTCATACCAGCTAAAAAGGAGGTGACTATGAAATCAAGAACCGATGATTTTCGAGTCTTAAAGTCCCAAGAAATTTGGCAGAGATACCAGAAGATAAGAAACAATGCTGTCATATATCCAAAATAATAGTTTTGAATAAACAAGGTTGACAGACTTGTAAAGTACAATAGGAATTTCTTTTCAGTTATAAGTAGGTGTAAACCAGTTATAATTAAAGGAATTAATATAAAAACATCTAGCCAAGTTTTTATCTCTAATTGACTGACAGTGAAACTCATCAGAGCATAGGAAGTAGATAAAGCTAGTTTTAAAGGCTTAGGAATCGATTGAAATAATTTATTTAAACTAAAGTAAGTTGACAAACCAATCAATCCAAATTTTAAGAGAGTTGTCAGATAGACAGCATCTGGCATATTCGACAGATTAAAAAAATAAACTAGAGGTGAAAGGAAACTTCCCAAGTAATAACTAGATAGGGCATAGAAATTTAATCCAAGGCCACTTGTAAAGGTGTAAAACAGACTACCATTTCCATGTAGGATATTTCGTAAGGCTACATCAAAAATAACGTATTGATGAAACCCATCGCCTAATAGTGGAGATGTATCGCTATTCAAGTAGATACCTTGAGATAGATATACTCCTATCATAATGATTATGGGAATGATGAAAGAAACAAAATAGGTCCAATATGTTTTAAAAAATAATTTCATGTTACCTCATAAAATGTTAGAAAACTCAGCTGGTTAACCCAACTGAGTTTTGAAGTTTTATTTAGTCTTTCCAAAGTTCTTTAACTTTTGCTTGTACTTCTGCATTTTCTAAGAATTCATCATAGGTTTCATCGATACGGTCGATGACGCCATTTTTAGACAAGACAATGATATGGTTAGCTAGAGTTTGAATAAACTCGTGGTCATGGCTGGCAAAGATGATTGATTCTTTAAAGTTTTTCAATCCATCATTCAAGCTTGAGATAGATTCCAAGTCCAAGTGATTGGTTGGATCATCAAGTACAAGGACATTTGATTTTAAGAGCATGAGTTTTGAAAGCATGACACGGACTTTTTCTCCCCCTGACAAGACGTTTACAGGTTTGTTAACCTCATCTCCAGAGAAGAGCATACGGCCGAGGAAGCCACGTAGGAAAGTATTGTCATCTTCTTCTTTACTTGCGAATTGACGCAACCAGTCAAGGATTGACTCTCCCCCTGCAAAATCGGCCGAGTTATCTTTTGGCAAGTAAGAACGGCTAGTAGTTACTCCCCACTTGACAGTTCCTTCATAGTCAATATCCCCCATGATTGCACGAATTAATGCAGTCGTTTGGATGTCATTCTGTCCAATAAGCGCTGTTTTATCACCTGGACGCAAGATAAAGCTGATATTATCTAAAATAGTCTCACCATCAATCTTTACAGTTAGATTTTCTACTGTCAAGAGATCATTACCAATCTCACGTTCCGCTTTAAAGTTGATAAATGGATATTTACGACTAGATGGTACAATTTCTTCAAGTTCAATCTTATCAAGCATTTTCTTACGTGATGTTGCTTGTCTTGATTTAGAAGCATTAGCAGAGAAACGAGCAACGAACTCTTGCAATTGCTTAATTTTTTCTTCTGCTTTAGCATTACGGTCTGCTAGCAATTTAGCAGCAAGCTCAGAAGATTCCTTCCAGAAGTCGTAGTTTCCGACATAGAGTTTGATTTTTCCGAAGTCAAGGTCGGCCATGTGAGTACATACTTTGTTTAAGAAGTGACGGTCGTGGGATACTACGATAACGGTGTTATCAAAATCAATCAGGAAGTCTTCTAGCCATGTAATTGATTGGATATCCAAACCATTGGTCGGTTCGTCCAAAAGAAGAACATCTGGTTTACCAAAAAGTGCTTTGGCGAGGAGAACCTTTACTTTCTCACCGTTGGCCAATTCGCTCATATTTTGGTAGTGCAATTCTTCTGGAATATTTAGGTTTTGAAGTAGTTGAGAGGCTTCACTCTCTGCTTCCCAACCTCCAAGTTCGGCAAACTCTCCTTCAAGTTCGGCAGCACGGACGCCATCCTCATCTGAGAAATCTTCCTTCATGTAGATAGCATCTTTCTCTTTCATGATGCTATAAAGTTTTTCATTTCCCATGATAACAACATCAATGGCACGTTCATCTTCATAGTCAAAGTGATTTTGACGAAGAACAGAGAGACGTTCATCTGGACCAAGAGAGATGTGACCAGTAGTAGGTTCGATATCTCCAGCTAAAATTTTTAAAAAGGTTGATTTTCCGGCACCATTAGCACCGATTAATCCATAAGTATTTCCTTCTGTAAATTTGATATTGACATCATCAAAAAGTTTGCGATCACTAAAACGTAGTGAAACATCAGATACTGTAAGCAATGTTTTTCTCCTATATGTGTAATATATTTATTCTACTAGAAAATATAGAAATATTCAAATTTTTATCTGTCAATTTTTTGTAAACTATATTTACAGAATGCTTTACACGAATCCGTAAATAGCAAGACTGATTTATTTTAATAAATTACGGTTATTTCATTAAAAAAATGCTATAATTGAAGGGACCATATCGAAGGAGAATAAAATGACTAAACCCATTATTTTAACAGGAGACCGTCCAACAGGAAAATTGCATATTGGACATTATGTTGGAAGTCTCAAAAATAGAGTTTTATTACAGGAAGAGGATAAGTATGATATGTTTGTGTTCTTGGCTGACCAACAAGCTTTGACAGATCATGCTAAAGACCCTCAAACAATTGTAGAGTCTATCGGAAATGTGGCTTTGGATTATCTTGCAGTTGGATTGGATCCAAGTAAATCAACTATTTTTATTCAAAGCCAAATTCCAGAATTAGCTGAGTTGTCTATGTATTATATGAATTTGGTGTCATTAGCACGTCTGGAGCGTAATCCAACTGTCAAGACAGAGATTGCTCAAAAGGGATTTGGAGAAAGTATTCCAACAGGATTTTTGGTTTATCCAATTGCACAAGCAGCTGACATCACAGCCTTTAAGGCTAATTATGTTCCTGTTGGGACAGATCAGAAACCAATGATTGAGCAGACTCGTGAAATTGTTCGTTCTTTTAACAATGCATATAACTGTGATGTTTTGGTGGAACCAGAAGGTATTTATCCAGAAAATGAGAGAGCAGGGCGTTTGCCTGGTTTAGATGGAAATGCTAAAATGTCTAAATCACTCAATAATGGTATTTATTTAGCTGATGATGCGGATACTTTGCGTAAAAAAGTAATGAGTATGTATACAGATCCAGACCATATCCGTGTTGAGGATCCAGGTAAGATTGAGGGAAATATGGTTTTCCATTATCTAGATGTTTTTGGTCGTCCAGAAGATGCTCAAGAAATTGCTGACATGAAAGAACATTATCAACGAGGTGGTCTTGGTGATGTGAAGACCAAGCGTTATCTACTTGAAATATTAGAGCGTGAACTTGGTCCTATTCGTGAGCGCCGTATTGAATTTGCTAAGGATATGGGAGAAGTTTATAATATGCTTCAAAAAGGTAGTGAAAGAGCGCGTGAAGTTGCGGGTAAAACCCTATCTGAGGTAAAAGGGGCAATGGGACTTCAGTACTTTAACTAAGTTTATTTTACAAGAAACTATCATTTCTATCTCGAAGAAAAGATAGTTTTTTATTTACCCCTGTAACATTTGACAAATTTTTATAGAATGGTATGATAGATACAATATAAAAAGAGTCAAGCTCAAAAAGAAAGAAAAGAGGAAACTTCGAATGTCTAATTGGGACACTAAATTTTTGAAAAAAGGTTTTACCTTTGATGATGTATTGCTTATTCCATCTGAAAGTCATGTGTTGCCTAACGATGCAGATTTAACAACTAAATTGGCAGATAATTTGACTTTAAATATCCCAATTATTACCGCTGCCATGGACACAGTTACAGAGAGTCAAATGGCCATTGCTATTGCTCGTGCAGGCGGTCTCGGAGTTATCCATAAAAACATGTCAATTGCTCAACAAGCAGAAGAGGTTCGTAAGGTAAAACGTTCTGAAAATGGAGTTATTATTGATCCGTTCTTCTTGACGCCTGAACATACAATTGCTGAAGCAGATGATCTTATGGGTCGTTACCGCATCAGTGGTGTTCCAGTTGTTGAAACACTTGAAAATCGTAAATTGGTTGGTATTTTGACAAACCGAGATCTTCGTTTTATTTCAGACTATAACCAACCAATCTCAAATCATATGACCAGTGAAAATCTTGTTACTGCTCCTGTGGGTACAGATCTTGCAACAGCTGAGAGTATTCTTCAAGAACACCGTATTGAAAAGCTTCCTTTGGTAGATGAAGAAGGTCGTCTTTCTGGTTTGATTACTATCAAAGATATTGAAAAAGTTATTGAGTTTCCAAATGCTGCTAAAGATGAGTTTGGTCGTCTACTAGTTGCAGGTGCAGTAGGTGTTACTTCAGATACATTTGAACGTGCAGAGGCTCTTTTTGAGGCAGGAGCGGATGCGATTGTTATTGATACTGCACATGGTCATTCTGCAGGTGTCTTGCGTAAAATTGCTGAGATTCGTGCTCACTTCCCAGATCGTACTTTGATTGCTGGAAATATTGCAACAGCTGAGGGTGCACGTGCCCTTTATGAAGCAGGTGTAGACGTTGTCAAGGTTGGGATTGGACCAGGTTCTATCTGTACTACTCGTGTGATTGCTGGTGTTGGTGTTCCGCAAGTAACAGCTATCTACGATGCTGCAGCTGTTGCGCGTGAATATGGTAAAACGATCATTGCCGACGGTGGAATCAAGTATTCTGGAGATATTGTAAAAGCCCTTGCTGCAGGTGGAAATGCAGTTATGCTTGGATCAATGTTTGCTGGAACTGATGAAGCTCCAGGTGAAACTGAAATCTTCCAAGGACGTAAGTTCAAGACTTACCGTGGTATGGGATCAATCGCTGCTATGAAAAAAGGTTCAAGTGATCGTTACTTCCAAGGTTCTGTCAATGAAGCAAACAAACTTGTTCCAGAAGGAATTGAAGGTCGTGTTGCTTATAAAGGAGCGGCAGCTGATATTGTCTTTCAAATGATTGGTGGTATTCGCTCTGGTATGGGTTACTGTGGTGCAGCGAACCTTAAAGAGCTACACGATAATGCTCAATTTATTGAAATGTCTGGTGCTGGTTTGAAAGAAAGCCATCCTCATGATGTACAAATTACTAATGAGGCACCAAATTATTCTATGTAAAAAAACAATGAAAAGAACTCCAGTAAAAACAGGAGTTCTTTTACAATGTTGTCAATTTTCATTTACAGCAACTTTACCATCCTGAATAGTGAAGATACTTAGATTTTCTGGCAAATTTTGAAGATGATCTAAGCTTGTTGTTGTTATAAAGGTTTGGATTGACTGAGAAATCGTTTCTAATAATTTTAACTGTCTAGTGTTGTCAAGTTCACTCATGACATCGTCAAGTAATAATATCGGAGATTCTGTAGTAATACTTTCCATTAATTCGATTTCTGCTAATTTTATCGAGAGGACGAGACTACGATGTTGACCTTGACTTCCAAAACTAGCATCCATCCCATTTATATAAAAAGAAATATCATCTCGATGAGGACCAACACCAGTATTCTTTTTAAATAAATCTCTGGACCTACTTTTTTCTAAAGCAATTTTGAAAGATTCTGATAAGTCTTCTTTGTCAGCTATCTTGACAGAAGATTGATAGGATATTGACAGTTCTTCAATCTGATTAGAGATTTCAAAATGTTTCTTACGCCCAAAATGCTCTAGTTTTTTTATGAAATCTAAGCGGTGCTTCATTACACGATATCCATAATCGACTAGCTGATCATCTAGTACCGAAAGGAAGGTTTCATCTATTGTTTGAGCTGATTTTAAATAGGTATTTCTTTGTTTTAGGATATGGTTATAATTTGTTAAGTCAGATAAATAGATTGGCTTAATTTGCCCAAGTTCCATGTCAATGAATTTTCGTCGAACTGAAGGTGCTCCTTTAATTAGTTGTAAATCTTCAGGAGCAAATAAGACAACATTCATGTGTCCTACGTAATCTGAAAGTCGTGCCTGTTTTAAGTGATTCACTTTTGTCACACGTCCTTTTTGTGTTAGTTCAATTTCGAGAGGAACGAATCCCGTTTTTTTCTGAACAAGACCTGAAAGATGAAGTTGTTCCTCATCAAAATGAATGAGATTTTTATCTGTTCGAGTTCGATGACTACGTGTTAAGGCTAAAAAATAGATAGCCTCTAACATATTTGTTTTTCCTTGAGCATTACGTCCTAAAAAGACATTTAATTTAGGATTAAAGTCTATTTTCGTCTCTTTATAGTTACGAAAAGTTTTGAGAGATAGATGTTGTAGCCACATGATTATCTACCAGGGAATCGCGGAGCTTGTTTGCTTTTGGGTGAAGAAGTAGGTTTTGATTTATCTTTTTTTACTCCCTTATTCATCTCTTTAACAAGCTTAGCGATTCGTTCTTTTTCAACTTTATCAGCTTGGTATTCCTCTTTCTCCTCAGAAGTAGGTTGTGTCAACAAGATGTCAATATTCATGTCAGGGATGTCAACTTTATCACCAATACGAAGTTTTTTACCACGACGATTCTCTAATTCCCCATTAAAGTAAACAGAATGTTCAGCGAGAAATGATTTGATAGCTCCTCCGCTATGTGTAATTCCAAGTTCTTTGAGTAGTGCTTGGAGGGTAATAAATTCTTCAAATAATTTGTATTCCATAATTCACCTCAATCTTTGGTATTATACCATATTTTCCTAAAAATAGTGAGAGAAATAGGGAGAAATGTAAGCGATTTTTATTTCAAAAGTGTTACAGAGAACAAGAAAATTTCAGGTTTTCGTGATATAATAGAAGTCTGTATATAAGGAGGTAAATCATGGAGTTAGTGCATGGAATTTCAACACATTTTATCCAATCAAAAAAGTTTAAAACGAACAAAATCGCCGTGCGTTTTACCGCTCCATTATCCCTCGATACGATTGCAGGTCGCATGTTGAGTGCGAGTATGCTAGAGACTGTTAATCAGATGTATCCCACTTCTCAAGATTTGAGGAGACATTTAGCCAGTCTATACGGCACAGATATGTCAACTAATTGTTTCAGAAGAGGGCAAAGTCATGTTGTAGAATTGACATTTAATTATGTTCGTGATGAGTTTTTAAGTAGGAAAAATGTGCTAACTTCTCAGGTTTTGGAACTAATAAAAGAGACTCTTTTCTCACCCGTGGTAGTTGATAATGGATTTGATCCGTCCTTATTTGAAATTGAGAAAAAGCAATTGCTAGCAAGTTTAGCAGCTGATATGGATGATTCTTTTTATTTTGCACATAAAGAATTAGACAAATTATTTTTTCATGATGAACGTCTCAGATTGGAATACAGTGATTTACGAAATCGTATTTTAGCTGAAACTCCACAAAGTTCTTATTCTTGTTTCCAAGAATTTTTGGCCAATGATCGAATAGACTTCTTTTTCCTAGGTGATTTTAATGAGGTTGAAATTCAAAATGTATTAGAATCATTTGTCTTTAAAGGTCGAGAAGGAGATGTGAAGGTTCAGTATTGTCAACCTTATTCCAATATCCTTCAGGAAGGTATGGTTCGGAAAAATGTGGGACAATCCATTTTGGAATTAGGTTATCATTGCCCTTCTGAATATGGTGATGAGCAACATTTACCCATAATTGTAATGAATGGTTTACTTGGTGGATTTGCTCACTCTAAACTATTTACAAATGTCCGTGAAAATGCTGGATTGGCTTATACTATTTCAAGTCAGCTCGATTTGTTTAGTGGATTCTTGAGGATATATGCTGGTATCAATCGAGAAAATCGTAACCAGGCTCGTAAAATGATGAATAATCAACTGATTGATTTAAGAAAAGGATATTTTACAGAGATTGAGTTAGAGCAGACCAAAGAAATGATTCGTCGGTCTTTATTACTTTCTCAAGATAATCAAAGTTCATTGATTGAACGTGCTTATCAAAATGCCTTACTTGGAAAATCTTCAGCAGACTTTAAAGGTTGGATTGCAAAACTCGAGAAAGTTGACAAAGATGCTATTTGTAGAGCAGCTAATAATGTGAAACTACAAGCGATTTACTTTATGGAAGGAATAGAATGACAAAGGTTGTTTTTGAAGAAAAATACTATCCAGCTGTAAAAGAAATGGTTTATCGAACTCGTTTGTCAAATGGCTTGACAGTTGCTCTTTTGCCTAAAAAGGAATTTAAAGAGGTTTACGGGAGTGTAACTGTACAGTTTGGTTCGGTAGATACGCTTGTCCCAGAAGTTGACGGATATGTAAAAAAATATCCTGCGGGAATTGCTCATTTTCTTGAACATAAATTGTTTGAGAGAGAAAATGCTAGCGATTTGATGTCGGCTTTTACGAGTCTAGGTGCAGATAGTAATGCCTTTACAAGCTTTACAAAAACAAGCTATCTTTTTTCAGCAACGGATCATTTTTTAGAAAATTTGGACTTACTTGATGAATTGGTAACATCAGCACATTTTACTGAAGATTCCATTTTAAGAGAGCAGGATATTATCCAGCAAGAACGAGAAATGTATCAAGATGATCCAGATTCGTGTTTATTCTTTTCAACTTTAGCAAATTTGTATCCAGGCACACCTTTAGCAACTGATATAGTTGGCAGTGAGGAGTCCATTTCCCAAATAAATCTAACTAATTTGCAAGAAAATTTTACAAAGTTTTACAAACCTGTAAATATGTCTCTGTTTTTAGTTGGTAATTTTGATGTGGAGCAAGTACAAGACTATTTTGAAAGAAAAGAATTGAAAGATTTAGATGTTCAGGAAGTAGTAAGAGAAAAATTTGTTTTACAGGCTGTAAAGCAAACAGACAGCATGAGGATGGAAGTATCTTCTCCCAAACTAGCGATTGGTGTTAGAGGTAAACAAGAAGTTGCCGAAGCGGATTGCTATCGACATCATATTTTATTAAAATTATTGTTTGCAATGATGTTTGGTTGGACTTCGGATCGTTTTCAGAAATTATATGAATCAGGTAAAATTGACGCATCCTTATCTCTGGAAGTTGAAGTAACAAGTCGCTTTCATTTTGTCATGTTGACAATGGATACAAAAGAGCCAGTTGCTTTATCTCATCAGTTTAGGAAGGCTATTCGTAATTTTACAAAGGATTTAGATATTACAGAGGATCATTTAGATATTATCAAAAGAGAGATGTTTGGAGAATTTTTCAGTAGCATGAACTCTCTTGAATTTATTGCAACGCAATATGATGCTTTTGAAAATGGTGAGACAATTTTTGATTTGCCAAAAATTTTACAGGAAATTACTTTAGAGGATGTCCTTGATGCTGGACATCATTTAATAGATGATGGTGATATAGTTGATTTTACAATATTCCCATCGTAGTAACCTATCATAATCGATACTAGAAAGAAGGAATGACAAGTATGAGGAAAAAAACAATTGGTGAGGTTTTACGTTTAGCTAGAACCAACCAAGGGTTGACTTTAGAAGAATTACACAAAAAAACAGAAATTCAGTTGGATATGTTGGAAGCTATGGAAGCTGATGATTTTGATCAACTTCCTAGTCCATTTTATACTCGTTCTTTTTTGAGAAAGTATGCGTGGGCAGTTGAACTTGATGAGCGAATTGTCTTGGATGCTTATGATTCTGGGAGCATGATTACTTATGAGGAAGTAGATGTTGATGAAGACGAGTTGACAGGTAGGAGACGTTCAAGTAAGAAAAATAAGGCATCATTTTTACCTTTATTTTATTTTATACTTTTTGCACTATCGATTGTCATTTTTGTGACTTATTATGTTTGGAATTATCTCCAGACTCAACCGGAGCGTTCGTCTGCGTCTAGTTATAGTGTAGTCCAAGCAATAAGTTCGACTAGTTCTGTAACTCCATCTTCAAGCAGTAGCTCATCTAGTAGTTCTTCAAATATAGAACCTGCTATAAGTGTATCAGGTGAAGGAAATCGAGTAGAAGTTGCTTATAAAACGAGCAAGGAAACTGCAAAATTGCAATTATCAGTGTCAGATGCTAGAAGTTGGGTTAGTGTTTCAGAAAGTGATCTTGAGGGTGGGGTGACATTATCACCTGATAATAAAAGTGCAGAAACAACAGTTTCAACTAAAAATTCTGTCACCATTACTTTAGGTGTTGTCAAAGGTGTCGCTTTAACAGTAGATAATCAGACTGTTGATTTATCGAAATTAACAGCTCAGACTGGACAAATCACTGTAACCTTTACTAAAAATTAAGGAAAAACGAATGAAAAAAGAACAAATTCCCAATCTCTTAACAATAGGTCGAATTCTCTTTATACCTATTTTTATCTTTATTTTAACGATAGGAAATTCGATAGAGAGTCATATAGTAGCAGCTATTATCTTTGCTATTGCCAGTATTACTGATTATTTAGATGGATATTTAGCTCGTAAATGGAATGTGGTCAGTAATTTTGGTAAATTTGCAGATCCCATGGCGGATAAGTTACTAGTTATGTCGGCTTTTATTATGTTGATTGAGTTAGGAATGGCTCCGGCTTGGATTGTTGCAGTGATTATCTGTCGTGAGTTGGCTGTGACAGGTTTAAGGCTTTTATTGGTTGAAACTGGTGGGACGGTTTTAGCAGCAGCAATGCCTGGAAAAATTAAAACTTTCAGTCAGATGTTTGCCATTATTTTCTTGCTATTACACTGGACTTTGATTGGCCAAGTTCTACTTTATGTAGCCTTGTTTTTCACTATCTACTCTGGCTATGATTATTTCAAGGGTAGTGCCTATGTATTTAAAGGGACATTTGGTTCGAAATGAAATCAATAATTGATGTAAAAAATCTTTCTTTTCGTTATAAGGAAAATCAGGAATACTACGATGTGAAGGATATTACGTTTCACGTGAAACGTGGAGAATGGCTTTCGATTGTAGGGCATAATGGTAGTGGTAAATCAACGACGGTTCGATTAATTGATGGTTTACTGGAAGCAGAATCTGGAGAGATTGTAATTGATGGCCAACGTTTGACTGAGGAAAATGTTTGGAATATACGTCGTCAAATCGGTATGGTTTTTCAAAATCCAGATAATCAATTTGTTGGAGCGACTGTTGAAGATGATGTTGCCTTTGGTTTGGAAAATCAGGGGCTTTCTCGACAAGAAATGAAAAAAAGAGTAGAAGAAGCTTTGGATTTGGTTGGCATGTTGGACTTTAAAAAGAGAGAGCCAGCTCGTCTGTCAGGTGGTCAAAAGCAACGTGTGGCCATTGCAGGTGTTGTAGCCCTAAGACCAGCTATTTTAATACTAGATGAAGCAACGAGCATGTTGGATCCTGAGGGACGTAGAGAACTGATTGAGACAGTAAAAGGAATTCGGAAAGACTATGATATGACGGTCATTTCCATTACACATGATTTGGAAGAAGTTGCCATGAGTGATCGTGTGTTGGTCATGAAAAAAGGGGAAATTGAATCAACCAGCAGTCCAAGAGAACTTTTCTCTCGTAATGATTTAGATCAAATTGGATTAGACGATCCTTTTTCCAATCAATTAAAACATTCTTTGAGCCAGAATGGCTATGATTTGCCTGAAAATTATTTGACAGAAAGTGAGCTAGAGGATAAACTATGGGAATTGCTCTAGAAAATGTGAGTTTTACGTATCAAGAAGGAACTCCCTTAGCTTCAACAGCTTTGTCGGATGTTTCCTTGACGATTGAAGATGGTTCTTATACGGCTTTAATTGGGCACACAGGTAGCGGCAAATCAACTATTTTACAACTATTAGATGGTTTATTGGTGCCAAGCCAAGGAAGTGTACGAGTTTTTGATACCTTAATCACCTCGACTTCTAAAAACAAAGATATTCGTCAAATTAGAAAACAGGTTGGCTTGGTATTTCAGTTTGCTGAAAATCAGATCTTTGAAGAAACGGTTTTGAAAGATGTTGCTTTTGGACCGCAAAATTTTGGAGTTTCTGAAGAAGATGCGGAGCAGATTGCGCGTGAGAAACTGGCTCTGGTTGGAATTGATGAATCACTTTTTGATCGCAGTCCGTTTGAGCTATCAGGTGGACAAATGAGACGTGTGGCCATTGCAGGCATACTTGCCATGGAACCAGCCATATTAGTCTTAGATGAGCCCACAGCAGGCCTAGATCCCCTGGGAAGAAAAGAGCTGATGAATTTATTCAAAAAACTCCACCAGTCAGGGATGACCATTGTTTTGGTAACGCATTTGATGGATGATGTTGCTGAATATGCAAATCAAGTCTATGTGATGGAAAAGGGACGTTTAGTTAAGGGTGGTAAACCAAGTGATGTCTTTCAAGATGTTGTCTTTATGGAAGAAGTGCAGTTGGGAGTACCTAAAATTACATCCTTTTGTAAACGATTGGCTGATAGAGGCGTGTCATTTAAACGATTACCGATTAAGATAGAGGAGTTCAAGGAGTCGCTAAATGGATAGTATGATTTTGGGGCGTTATATCCCAGGGGATTCGATAGTTCACCGATTGGATCCACGCAGCAAATTACTGGCTATGATGCTACTGATTTTGATCGTTTTTTGGGCTAATAATCCCTTGACGAATCTAATTCTTTTTATAGCGACAGGGATATTTATTGCTTTGTCAGGAGTATCTCTTTCATTTTTTATTCAGGGCTTGAAGTCTATGTTTTTCTTGATTGCCTTCACAACTATTTTTCAACTGTTTTTCATTTCTAATGGGAATGTTTTATTTGAGTTTTCGTTTGTGAGAATTACGGATTATGCTTTGCAACAAGCTGGAATTATCTTTTGTCGCTTTGTATTGATTATTTTCTTTTCAACTTTGTTAACCTTAACGACCATGCCCTTAAGTTTGGCATCAGCTGTCGAAGCTCTATTAGCACCTTTAAAGAGTATGAAAGTTCCAGTTCATGAAATTGGATTGATGCTGTCTATGAGTTTGCGTTTTGTCCCAACCTTGATGGATGATACGACGCGGATTATGAATGCACAGAAAGCGCGTGGAGTGGATTTTGGAGAAGGAAGTATTGTTCAAAAGGTGAAGGCTATGATTCCCATTTTGATTCCTCTTTTTGCGACAAGTTTAAAACGTGCGGATTCCTTGGCTATCGCAATGGAAGCGCGTGGTTATCAGGGTGGAAAAGGCAGAAGTCAATACAGACAACTGAAATGGACTCGAAAGGATACGCTGACCATTCTTGTTATTATCATACTTGGTTGTTGCTTATTTTTCTTAAAATCTTAGTAGCTTTCAGGAATTGATAAAAAGTTACTGTAACAGTTTTTGATATAAAGGTAGGGATATGAACCGTTTTAAAAAATCAAAATATGTCATTATTGTTTTTGTCACTGTTCTGCTTGTGTCAGCTCTCTTAGCGACGACTTATTCAAGTATAATTGTGACAAGATTAGGAGATGGAATCTCAGTGGTTGATAGGGTTGTGCAAAAACCTTTTCAGTGGTTTGATTCTGTCAAATCAGATTTGGCTCATTTGACACGCACTTATAATGAAAATGAAAGTTTGAAGAAACAGATTTACCAATTAGAAGTTAAATCAAATGAGGCGGAAAGTTTAAAGACGGAGAATGAACAACTGCGCCAATTGCTTGATATGAAGTCCAAATTGCAAGCTACAAAGACTTTGGCAGCAGATGTTATTATGCGTTCTCCGGTATCTTGGAAGCAGGAGTTGACCTTAGATGCAGGAAAATCAAAAGGGGCTTCTGAGAATATGTTAGCAATTGCAAATGGTGGCTTGATTGGGAGTGTCTCAAAAGTAGAGGATAACTCTACCATGGTCAACCTTCTGACAAATACGGAAAATGCTGATAAGATTTCTGTTAAAATTCAACATGGTTCTACTGTAATTTATGGGATTATTGTTGGCTATGACAAGGAAAATGAAGTTCTAAAAATTAGTCAATTAAATAGTAGTAGCGATATTAGTGCGGGAGATAAGGTGACCACTGGTGGATTAGGAAACTTTAACGTTGCTGATATTCCTGTTGGTGAAGTGGTTGCCACAACGCACAGTACGGACTACTTGACACGAGAAGTAACTGTTAAATTAAGTGCAGATACTCATAATGTGAGTGTGATAGAATTAGTGGGGAATTCATAATGAGACAGTTGAAGCGAGTTGGAGTATTTTTATTGCTTCCTTTCTTTGTTCTAATTGATGCCCATATTAGCCAGCTTTTGGGCTCATTTTTTCCCCATGTACAGTTAGCCAGTCATTTTCTATTTTTGATTCTCTTATTTGAGACGATTGAAGTATCAGAGTATTTCTATTTAGCTTATTGTTTTGTAGTGGGTTTGGTTTATGACATTTACTTTTTCCACTTGATCGGGATTGCGACTTTGTTGTTCGTCTTGTTGGGAGTATTTCTCCATAAATTTAATAGTGTTATTTTATTGAATCGTTTGACGAGAATGTTGGCAATTATTGTCATGACTTTTCTATTTGAGATGGGAGCTTATATACTTGCATTAGTGGTAGGTTTAACTGTGGATAGTATGTCTTTATTTATAGTCTATAGTTTAGTACCATCAATGATTTTGAACCTTATATGGATGATTATCTTTCAGTTTATTTTTGAAAAATTTTACCTATAAGAAAGAAATAAAAATGTAACAAAGGCGTAATATTCATTAGGCCTTTTTTTGGTATACTAGTAATGTCTTTAAAAGAAGGAGTATCTACGAAATATGAAGAAAAAAATCTTAGCGTCACTTTTATTAAGTACAGTAATGGTTTCTCAAGTAGCTGTTTTAACAACTGCGCATGCAGAAACTACTGATGACAAAATTGCTGCTCAAGATAATAAAATTAGTAACTTAACAGCACAACAACAAGAAGCACAAAAACAAGTTGATCAAGTTCAGGAGCAAGTATCTGCTATTCAAACAGAGCAATCAAACTTGCAATCTGAAAATGATAGACTACAAGCAGAATCTAAAAAGCTTGAGGGTGAAATTACAGAACTTTCTAAGAATATTGTATCTCGCAATGATTCATTACAAAAACAAGCTCGTAGTGCTCAAACAAATGGAGCTGCAACAAATTACATCAATACAATTGTAAACTCAAAATCAATTACAGAAGCTATTTCACGTGTTGCTGCAATGAGTGAAATCGTATCTGCAAACAACAAAATGTTGGAACAACAAAAAGCAGATAAAAAAGCTATTTCTGAAAAACAAGTAGCAAACAATGATGCAATTAATACAGTTATTGCAAATCAGCAAAAACTAGCTGATGATGCTCAATCATTAACTACAAAACAAGCTGAGTTAAAAGCTGCAGAATTGAATCTTGCTGCTGAAAAGGCTACTGCAGAGGATGAAAAAGCAAGTTTACTTGAGAAAAAAGCTGTAGCAGAAGCAGAAGCTAAAGCAGCTGCAGAAGCAGAAGCAGCTTATAAAGCTAAACAAGCAAGTCAACAACAAACAGTAGTTGCTTCTGGAAATACAACTTTTACAGCACAGGTTCAAGCAGTATCTACTACTTCTTCATCAAGTTCATCTGAGTCAAGTTCGTCTGAATCATCTTCAAGCAGTGCTTCAACAGAATCAACAAGCTACACTCCTGCACCAGTAAAACATCGTCCAACATACAGTACAAATGCTTCAAGCTATCCAACTGGTGAGTGTACATGGGGAGCTAAAACATTAGCACCTTGGGCTGGAGATTACTGGGGTAATGGAGCACAGTGGGCTACAAGTGCAGCTGCTGCAGGATTCCGCACAGGATCTACACCTCAAGTTGGTGCCATTGCATGTTGGAATGATGGTGGATATGGACACGTAGCCGTGGTTACAGCTGTTTCATCATCAACAAGTATCCAAGTATCTGAATCAAACTATGGTGGAAACCGTACAATCGGAAATAAACGTGGATGGTTCAATCCTACTACGACTTCAGAAGGTTTTGTAACATATATCTATCCAAACTAATGAATAAAACGAAGAGGCTCGATTTGAGTCTCTTTTATGATTTATATAGTTACCTTACTTTAAAAATCTGTTAAAATCACTTGAAAATATTGAAAAAGTATGGTAAAATGAAACTTGTCGTGTGAACGATAATACTCATTCTTGATGAATTGTGAAACAGTTGCCTTTGGGTCGTTTTGCGAGTTGAAGTCAAGAAGAGGAAAAAAACAAAAAGGAGAAATACTCATGGCAGTAATTTCAATGAAACAACTTCTTGAGGCTGGTGTACACTTTGGTCACCAAACTCGTCGCTGGAACCCTAAGATGGCTAAGTACATCTTCACTGAGCGTAACGGAATCCACGTTATCGACTTGCAACAAACTGTAAAATACGCTGACCAAGCTTACGATTTCATGCGTGATGCAGCAGCTAACGATGCAGTTGTATTGTTCGTTGGTACTAAGAAACAGGCAGCTGATGCAGTTGCTGAAGAAGCAGTACGTTCAGGTCAATACTTCATCAACCACCGTTGGTTGGGTGGAACTCTTACAAACTGGGGAACAATCCAAAAACGTATTGCTCGTTTGAAAGAAATCAAACGTATGGAAGAAGATGGGACTTTCGAAGTTCTTCCTAAGAAAGAAGTTGCACTTCTTAACAAACAACGTGCACGTCTTGAAAAATTCTTGGGTGGTATCGAAGATATGCCTCGTATTCCAGATGTGATGTACGTAGTTGACCCACATAAAGAGCAAATCGCTGTTAAAGAAGCTAAAAAATTGGGAATCCCAGTTGTAGCGATGGTCGACACAAATACAGATCCAGATGATATCGATGTAATCATCCCTGCTAACGATGACGCTATCCGCGCTGTTAAATTGATCACAGCTAAATTGGCTGACGCTATCATCGAAGGACGTCAAGGTGAAGATGCAGCAGCAGTTGAAGCAGAATTTGCAGCTTCAGAAGCTCAAGCAGATTCAATCGAAGAAATCGTTGAAGTTGTAGAAGGCGACAACGCTTAATTTATATAAATAGTAATTACCTAGGAGGGCGGGGCTTAGCCCGGCTCTCCTATTTTTAAAAATATAGGAGAATCAAAATGGCAGAAATTACAGCTAAACTTGTAAAAGAGTTGCGTGAAAAATCTGGTGCCGGAGTTATGGACGCTAAAAAAGCGCTTGTAGAAACAGACGGTGACATCGAAAAAGCGATTGAATTGCTTCGTGAAAAAGGTATGGCTAAGGCAGCTAAGAAAGCTGACCGTGTTGCTGCAGAAGGTTTGACTGGTGTTTATGTTAACGGTAATGTTGCAGCAGTTATTGAAGTAAACGCTGAAACTGACTTCGTTGCGAAAAATGCTCAATTCGTTGAATTGGTAAATACTACAGCTAAAGTTATTGCTGAAGGAAAACCTGCTAACAATGAAGAAGCTCTTGCTTTGACAATGCCTTCAGGTGAAACTCTTGAATCTGCATACGTATCTGCAACAGCAACTATCGGAGAAAAAATCTCATTCCGTCGCTTTGCATTGATTGAAAAAACAGACGCACAACACTTTGGAGCATACCAACATAACGGTGGACGTATCGGTGTTATTTCAGTTGTTGAAGGTGGAGACGAAGCACTTGCTAAACAATTGTCAATGCACATCGCAGCGATGAAACCAACAGTTCTTTCTTACAAAGAATTGGATGAGCAATTCGTTAAAGATGAGTTGGCACAATTGAACCACGTTATCGACCAAGATAACGAAAGCCGTGCAATGGTTAACAAACCAGCTCTTCCACACTTGAAGTATGGATCAAAATCTCAATTGACTGATGAAGTGATTGCTCAAGCTGAAGCTGACATCAAAGCTGAGTTGGCTGCAGAAGGTAAACCAGAAAAAATCTGGGACAAAATCATCCCAGGTAAAATGGATCGCTTCATGCTTGACAACACTAAAGTTGACCAAGCTTACACACTTCTTGCACAAGTATACATCATGGATGACAGCAAGACAGTTGAAGCATACCTTGAATCAGTTAACGCTTCAGTAGTTGAGTTCGCTCGCTTTGAAGTTGGTGAAGGTATCGAGAAAGCTGCAAACGACTTTGAAGCTGAAGTTGCAGCTACAATGGCAGCAGCCTTGAATAACTAATAATAAAAAGGAAGCCAAATTGCTTCCTTTTTTCTATGCAGTCGATTTTTATAGGGAGATGTTCCTATTTTTAAGGTATAAATAAAAAGCCCTATAATAAGGGCTAAGTGTATTTAGGAGACTACACTTCAAATTCATAGAGTGCTGTAGAGAGATAACGTTCACCGTTATCTGGTGCTAGAGCAAGAACTTTTTTACCTGTACCTAATTTCTTGGCAACCTCGATGGCTCCGTAGATAGCTGCAGCTGAAGAAATACCAACAAGGAATCCTTCTTTTCCACCAATCTCACGGCCGAGTGCTAGTGCATCGTCTGATGTTACACGAACAATACCATCATAGGCATTTGTATCAAGTGTATCAGGAATAAATCCAGCTGAGATACCTTGAATTTTGTGTGGTCCAGGTTTTTCACCAGATAGAATAGCAGATTCGTCTGCCTCTACTGCAAAAACTTGAATGTTAGAATTTGCTGATTTGAGTGCATGAGAAACACCAGAAATCGTTCCACCGGTACCCACTCCAGCAACAAAGGCATCTAGTCCATCTTTACCGAAAGCAGCTAGTATTTCAGCTCCTGTTGTTCTTTCGTGTACTTCTGGATTAGCTGGATTGTCAAATTGAAGAGGAAGGAAACCATCACGTTCAGCAGCGATTTCTTGAGCTTTAGCAATAGCGCCTTTCATTCCCTCACTACCAGGAGTTAGGACGAGTTCAGCACCATAAGCTTGGATAATCTTACGTCGTTCTACACTCATAGTTTCAGGCATAACGATGACGACTTTATACCCTTTAGCAGCACCTACCCATGAAAGTCCAATACCAGTGTTTCCACTTGTTGCTTCAACAATTGTAGAACCTGGTTTCAGAATACCGTCTTGTTCAGCTTTTTCAATCATGCTAAGAGCAATACGATCTTTTACAGAAGAACCAGGGTTGAATGCTTCAAGCTTTACATAGACGTCCGCAGCCCCTTCTGGCACGATGTTGTTGAGTTTAACAATCGGAGTTTGACCGATTAATTCAGTAATGTTGTTATAAATAGACATATGAATACCTCTTTGTATAAGATATTTCTAGTATAACGCTATCTATACCATTTGTAAAATATAGAAATCCTATCGAAGTGATAGGATTTTTTTATATCACAGGTCTAAGCCGTTAATTTTCAAGCGATTGTGATAAGCTAATTCTAATAAATAGGTGTAAAGTGGAATGATATCCGTTTTCTTAGGGAATTCAAATTTATGAGCATTAAAATGCTCATTGTGTGCTTTTAGAAAGACATTTTCTAAATAAGTAATAGTAATTTCACTATCATCTATACCTGCTCCTGCAGTTTCCATTTCAACGTTAACAATGTTCATCAAAAAGATTGATTTAATAGACATCTTACGACCAGTAGCGCCTTGTTTATCTGTAAAGATAATACGGATATTTGTAAATATAATTGAATCACGAATCAGTTTATATCCACTTTGAATTTCTTCATTTTCTAGTAGATATTGTCCATATTCTTTGATAAGAGTTTCTTTGTTTTGCTCGCTAAAGTTACCAGCGAGTCCTTGAATGAATTTACCAAATGCCATATTTTTCTCCTTTATTTACACTAAGTTTACAGGAACTTCAACTTCTCGTAAACCTTGATCAGTTAAAGTGACTTTTCCATTAAAAAACTCTACAAGCGCAGCTTTAATAGTTTCTTTTTCTTCTTTGTCAACATAAATCATCGTATCGACTTGATCTGTAAAGTTTGTATCCAGTTCCATGAGATTATGTTCCTTAAGGAAGTTACTGTACTCTTGATACTGAGCGTAAGACATTTGAATCGCAATGCCAGCTTGTTCCTTTATTTCAATGATGCCAATTTCTTTGACAGCTAAGGCAACACTGCCAGCGTAAGCACGAATCAATCCTCCAGCGCCTAGTTTAATGCCACCAAAGTAGCGTGTCACTACCACACAGACATTAGTAAGATTGTGATTTTCTAGTACCCCAAGCATGGGAACGCCAGCAGTCCCACTGGGCTCACCATCATCACTTGTACGTTTGATTTCACTACGCTCCCCAATAATAAAAGCAGAGCAGTTATGCGTAGCTTTGTAGTGTTCTTTTTTGATGGCAGTAATGAAGTCACGAGCCTCTTCTTCGCTATAAACACGCTTGGCATGACAGATAAAGCGGGATTTTTTGATTTCTTCTTGGACTTGTCCGTCCTCTTTAATTGTTCTAAATTCCATGATTTAATTGTACTAAAAAATCATCTAAAGCGCTAGGTTTTTACGAATAAAGAAGTATGAAAGTAAATCCAAATTATCTCGGTCGTTTGTTTACGGAGAATGAATTAACAAAAGAGGAACGTCAGTTGGCGGAGAAACTTCCAGCAATGAGAAAGGAGAAAGGGAAACTTTTCTGTCAACGTTGTGATAGTGCTATTTTAGATGAATGGTATTTGCCCATCGGTGCTTATTATTGTAGGGAGTGTTTACTGATGAAGCGAGTCAGGAGTGATCAAGCTTTATACTATTTTCCGCAGGAGGATTTTGCGAAGCAAGATATTCTCAAATGGCGCGGTCAATTAACTCCTTTTCAAGATAAGGTATCACAGGGACTGCTTCAAGCGGTAGACAAGCAAGAGCCAAGCTTGGTTCACGCTGTAACAGGAGCTGGAAAGACAGAAATGATTTATCAAGTAGTAGCTAAAGTGATCAATGCGGGTGGTGCAGTGTGTTTGGCCAGTCCTCGCATAGACGTTTGTTTGGAGCTGTATAAGCGCCTGCAAAAGGATTTTGCTTGTGAGATAGCCCTCCTACATGGAGAATCAGAGCCGTATTTTCGAACACCACTAGTTGTTGCGACGACCCATCAGTTATTGAAGTTTTATCAAGCTTTTGATTTACTGATAGTGGATGAAGTAGATGCCTTTCCTTATGTTGACAATCCTATGCTTTACCATGCTGTCAAGAATAGTGTAAAGGAGAATGGCTTGAGAATCTTTTTAACAGCAACTTCTACCGATGAGTTAGATAGGAAGGTTCGCATCGGAGAATTAAAACGATTGAGTTTGCCAAGACGATTTCATGGAAATCCTTTGATTATTCCTAAACCTGTCTGGTTATCCGATTTTAATCACTGTTTAGAGAAAAGTCGGTTGTCACCAAAGCTAAAGTCTTATATTGAGAAGCAGAGAAAGACAGGTTATCCGTTACTCATTTTTGCTTCAGAGATTAAGAAAGGGGAACAGTTAAAAGAAATCATACAGGAGCAATTTCCAAATGAGAAAATTGGCTTTGTATCTTCTATCACAGAAAATCGATTAGAGCAGGTACAAGCTTTTCGAGATAGAGAACTGACAATACTTATCAGTACGACGATATTGGAGCGTGGAGTTACCTTCCCTTGTGTTGACGTTTTCGTAGTAGAGGCCAATCATCGTCTGTTTACCAAGTCTAGTTTAATACAGATTGGAGGACGTGTCGGTCGGAGTATGGACAGACCGACAGGAGATTTGCTTTTCTTCCATGACGGGTTAAATGCTTCAATCAAAAAGGCAATTAAGGAAATTCAGCAGATGAATAAGGAGGCGGGGCTATGAAGTGCTTATTATGTGGGCAGACTATGAAGGCTGTTTTAACTTTTAGTAGTCTCTTACTTCTGAAGAATGATGACTCTTGTCTTTGTTCAGACTGTGACTCTACTTTTGAGAGGATTGGAGAAGAAAACTGCCCAAACTGTATGAAAACAGGTTTGTCAACAAAGTGTCAAGATTGTCAATTTTGGTGTAAAGAAGAAGTTGAAGTCAGTCATAGAGCGATTTTTACTTACAATCAAGCTATGAAGGATTTTTTCAGTCGGTATAAGTTTGATGGAGACTTCCTTTTAAGAAAAGTTTTTGCTTCAGTTTTAAGTGAGGAGTTAAAAAAGTACAAAGAGTATCAATTTGTTGTAATTCCCCTAAGTCCTGAAAGATTGCTCGAGAGGGGATTTAACCAGGTTGAAGGTTTAGTTGAAGCAGCAGAGTTCTCTTTGCAAGACTTACTAGAGAAGAGAGAAGAGCGGGCCAGTTCTTCCAAAAATCGTTCAGAACGCTTGGGGACAGAACTTCCTTTCTTTATTAAAAGGGGAGTCACTATTCCTAAAAAAATCCTACTTATAGATGACATTTATACTACTGGAACAACTATAAATCGTGTGAAGAAGCTGTTGGAAGAAGCTGGTGCTGAGGATGTAAAAACATTTTCCCTTGTAAGATGAGGAAAAAATTTGCAAAAATAAAATGAAAGCGTTATAATGAAATCAGAAAAACAAAAATGTTTAGAAAGAAGGTACTCATATGATTAAATATAGTATCCGTGGTGAAAACCTAGAAGTAACAGAAGCAATTCGTGATTATGTAGTTTCTAAACTCGAAAAGATCGAAAAGTATTTTCAAGCTGAACAAGAGTTGGATGCTCGAGTAAACTTGAAGGTGTATCGTGAAAAAACGGCTAAAGTGGAGGTGACGATTCCGCTTGGTTCAATTACTCTTCGTGCAGAAGATGTGTCTCAAGATATGTATGGTTCAATTGACCTTGTAACCGATAAAATTGAACGTCAGATTCGTAAAAATAAAACAAAAATCGAGCGTAAAAATAAAAACAAGGTAGCAACTAGTCAATTATTTACAGATGCTTTGGTGGAAGATACAAATGTTGTCCAATCTAGAGTTGTTCGTTCAAAACAAATTGATTTAAAACCAATGGATTTGGAAGAAGCTATTCTACAGATGGATTTGTTGGGACATGATTTCTTTATCTATGTGGATGTTGAAGATCAGACAACCAATGTGATTTATCGTCGTGAAGATGGCGAGATTGGCTTGTTAGAAGTTAAAGAATCTTAATTTCAATATGTGTAAAGGAAGGTTTACTAAATTGTAAACCTCCTTTTTCTTATAATTGATAGAATTACTGATTACACTTTTAAAAAGTCGCTTTTTGGTGGTTATTATGGTATAATGGGTGCCAAGAGGTTTGGAATGAAAAAATTTTATGTAAGTCCTATTTTCCCCTTAATATTAGGAATAGTGGCGTTCGGAGTGCTATCTGTGCAACTTGTTTTTGTAACGAATACACTGGTAACGCTATTTCTTTTGCTACTTATTTTGGGTTCATATATTTTACTATTCATCCATCAGAGAGACTACTACTCAAGGAGTGAAGTAGAACAAATCCAGTATGTAAACCACCAAGCTGAAGAAAGTTTGACAACCTTGTTAGAACAGATGCCTGTCGGAGTTATTAAATTAGACTTGTCGTCAGGTGAAGTTGAATGGTTTAATCCTTATGCTGAATTGATTTTGACTAATGAAGTGGGCGAAATTGATGTGGCATTAATTCAAACAATTATCAAGGCTTCTGTGGGGAATCCAGGTTCTTATGCCACCTTGGGTGAGACCCGCTATTCGGTTCATATGGACAAGGTGTCTGGAGTTCTTTACTTCTTTGATGTGTCTGGAGAATATGAAGCGACCGTTGAGTTAGTAACGAGTCGACCTGTGATTGGGATTGTTTCCGTTGACAACTATGATGACTTAGAAGATGAAACATCAGAGTCTGATATCAGTCATATCAATAGCTTTGTAGCTAATTTTGTTTCAGAATTTGCTGGGAAACATGCCATGTTCTCCCGTCGAGTGAGTATGGACCGTTTTTATCTATTTACGGACTACACGGTACTTGAGGGACTAATGAATGATAAATTTTCTGTTATTGATGCTTTCAGAGAAGAGGCTAAACAGAGACAGTTGCCCTTGACCTTAAGTATGGGATTTTCTTATGGTGATGGAAATCATGATGAGATAGGGAAAGTTGCATTGCTCAACTTAAACTTGGCTGAAGTGCGTGGTGGCGACCAGGTGGTTGTCAAGGAGAATGACGAAACGAAAAATCCCGTTTATTTTGGTGGTGGGTCTGCTGCGTCAATCAAGCGTACAAGGACCCGTACGCGCGCTATGATGACAGCTATTTCAGATAAGATTCGTAGTGTGGATCAGGTTTTTGTAGTTGGTCACAAAAATCTAGATATGGATGCTTTGGGCTCTGCTGTAGGTATGCAGTTGTTTGCCAGCAATGTGACTGAAAATAGCTATGCTATTTATGATGAAGAACAAATGTCACCGGATATTGAACGAGCTATTGCATTCTTAAAAAAAGAAGGAGTTGCGAAGTTGTTGTCTGTTAAGGATGCAATGGGGGTGGTGACCAATCGTTCTTTGTTGATTCTTGTAGACCATTCAAAGACAGCCTTAACATTATCAAAAGATTTTTATGATTTGTTTACCCAAACCATTGTTATTGATCACCACAGACGGGATCAGGATTTTCCAGATAATGCAGTTATCACTTATATCGAAAGTGGTGCAAGTAGTGCCAGTGAGTTGGTAACAGAATTGATTCAGTTCCAAAATTCTAAGAAGAATCGTCTGACTCGTATGCAAGCAAGTGTCTTGATGGCTGGTATGATGCTGGATACTAAAAACTTCACTTCGCGAGTGACCAGTCGAACATTTGATGTTGCTAGCTATCTCAGAACGCGCGGAAGTGATAGTATTGCTATTCAGGAAATGGCTGCGACAGATTTTGAAGAATATCGTGAGGTAAATGAACTTATTTTACAGGGGCGTAAATTAGGTTCAGATGTACTAATAGCAGAGGCTAAGGACTTGAAATGCTATGACACAGTTGTTATTAGTAAGGCAGCAGATGCCATGTTAGCTATGTCAGGTATTGAAGCGAGTTTTGTTCTTGCGAAGAATACACAAGGATTTATCTCTATCTCAGCTCGAAGTCGTAGTAAATTGAATGTACAACGGATCATGGAAGAGCTGGGAGGTGGAGGCCACTTTAATTTGGCAGCAGCTCAAATTAAGGATTTAACCTTGTCAGAAGCAGGTGAAAAACTGACAGAAATTGTATTAAATGAAATAAAGGAAAAGGAGAAAGAAGAATGAAAGTAATCTTTTTAGCAGATGTCAAAGGAAAAGGTAAAAAAGGCGAAATTAAGGAAGTACCAACAGGGTATGCGCAAAACTTTCTTATCAAAAAGAACCTAGCTAAAGAAGCAACTGCTCAAGCGGTGGGTGAACTTCGTGGTAAACAAAAATCGGAAGAAAAAGCTCACGCTGAGATGATTGCAGAAGCAAAAGCCATTAAAGCCCAACTTGAAGCTGAAGAAACGGTTGTAGAATTTATTGAAAAGGTTGGTCCAGATGGCCGTACTTTTGGTTCTATTACTAATAAGAAAATTGCAGAAGAATTGCAAAAGCAATTTGGAATTAAGATTGATAAACGTCATATTCAAGTACAAGCTCCGATTCGAGCAGTTGGATTGATTGATGTACCAGTGAAAATCTATCAAGATATCACAAGTGTAATCAATCTTCGTGTGAAAGAAGGGTAAATTTACACCTTCTTTCACACGAAGATTGTAAAAGGAAGGGAAGTCTGATGGCAGAAGTAGAAGAGTTACGAGTACAACCTCAAGATATCTTAGCTGAGCAATCCGTTTTAGGGGCTATCTTTATTGACGAGAGTAAGCTTGTTTTTGTTCGAGAATATATTGAGTCTCGGGACTTTTTTAAGTATGCCCATCGATTGATTTTCCAAGCCATGGTTGATTTATCCGACCGTGGCGATGCTATAGATGCAACAACGGTTCGTACCATTCTTGACAATCAAGGTGATTTGCAGAATATTGGTGGCCTGTCTTACTTGGTTGAGATTGTCAATTCTGTGCCAACTTCTGCTAACGCGGAGTATTATGCTAAAATTGTTGCAGAAAAGGCTATGTTACGGCGATTAATCGCCAAGTTGACAGAGTCTGTCAATCAAGCTTACGAGGCTTCGCAACCAGCTGATGAAATCATTGCTCAGGCAGAAAAAGGACTGATTGATGTCAGTGAAAATGCTAATCGAAGTGGATTTAAGAACATTCGAGATGTATTGAATGTTAACTTTGGAAATCTGGAAGCTCGCTCTCAACAAACGACTGATATTACAGGTATTGCTACGGGCTATCGTGATTTGGATCATATGACGACTGGACTTCATGAGGAGGAGTTGATTATCCTAGCAGCCCGTCCGGCGGTTGGTAAGACAGCCTTTGCCTTGAATATCGCTCAGAATATTGGAACTAAGTTGGACAAAACAGTTGCTATCTTTTCGCTCGAAATGGGTGCGGAAAGTCTGGTGGACCGTATGTTGGCTGCAGAAGGTTTAGTAGAGTCTCACTCTATCCGTACGGGTCAATTGACCGATGAGGAGTGGCAAAAATATACCATTGCTCAAGGGAACCTAGCCAACGCGAGTATCTATATCGATGATACGCCAGGGATTCGGATCACGGAAATTCGTTCACGCTCACGTAAACTGGCTCAAGAAACGGGCAATCTTGGTTTGATCTTGATAGACTATTTGCAGCTTATCACGGGAACTGGTCGAGAAAATCGTCAACAAGAGGTTTCAGAAATTTCTCGTCAGTTAAAAATCCTGGCCAAGGAACTGAAAGTTCCAGTAATCGCTCTAAGCCAGCTATCTCGTGGTGTAGAACAACGTCAGGATAAGCGACCAGTCTTGTCTGATATTCGGGAATCTGGGTCTATTGAGCAGGATGCGGATATCGTTGCCTTTCTTTATCGCGAAGATTACTATGAGCGTGGTGGTGAAGAAGAGGAAGGTATACCAAATAATAAGGTAGAAGTTATTATCGAGAAAAACCGTAGTGGAGCTCGTGGAACGGTGGAATTGATTTTCCAAAAAGAATACAATAAATTTTCAAGTATCTCAAAGAGGGAGGCATAAGATGTCAGATGCATTTACAGATGTAGCCAAGATGAAAAAAATCAAAGAAGAAATCAAGGCACATGAGGGACAAGTCGTAGAAATGACTTTGGAGAATGGTCGTAAGCGCCAAAAAAATAGATTGGGTAAGTTAATTGAGGTTTATCCATCCCTATTTATCGTTGAATTTGGGAACGTTGAAGGAGATAAACAAGCTAATGTTTACGTTGAATCCTTTACTTATTCAGATATTCTTACCGAAAAGAATTTGATTCATTATCTTGACTAAAGTGAGAAATTTTCTCACTTTTTCTTTTTTCTCCGAATAGTTTAAGTGAAGGTAATCTTCGACTTATATTATTTTTCAAGGAGGAAGAATGAAAATTTCACCATTTACAGTAACAGAGACAAGATTTTCTTTTAGAAAATCAGTTAAAAAAGTTGTTCCTTTTTTAGTAGTAGGATTGATGTTAGCAGCGGGTAATAGTGTATCTGCCTATTCGGGGGGAAATGGCTCGATTGCACGTGGGGATGATTATCCTGTTTATTATAAAAATGGGAGCCAGGAGATTGATAAATGGCGGATGTATTCTCGTCAGTGTACTTCTTTTGCAGCCTTTCGTTTGAGTAATGTCAATGGTTTTGAGATTCCGGGAGCCTATGGAAATGCGAATGAATGGGGCTATCGTGCTCGTCGCGAAGGGTATCGTGTAGATAATAGGCCAGCGATTGGCTCGATTGCTTGGTCTACTGCAGGAACTTATGGTCATGTTGCTTGGGTGTCAAATGTAATTGGAGATGAGATTGAGATTGAAGAATACAACTATGGAATAAGGGAATCTTACAATAAGCGCGTCGTGAAGGCCAATACCATGACTGGCTTTATTCATTTTAAAGATTTAGCTGGTGGCAGTGTTGGGAATAGTCAATCCTCAGCTTCAACAGGAGGAACACATTTTTTCAAGTCTAAGGCTGCTATCAAAAATCAGCCTCTAGCTAGCGCAACTGCGATTGATTACTATTATCCTGGTGAGAATGTTCATTATGATCAAATTCTCGAAAAAGATGGATACAAGTGGTTGAGTTATACGGCTTATAATGGAAGTCGTCGCTATATCCAGCTAGAGGGAGTGACTTCTTCACAGAATTCTCAGAATCAATCAGGAAATAGCTCTAGCTATGGATCCAATAGTAGTTCAACTGTTGGTTGGAAGAAAATAAATGGTAGTTGGTATCATTTCAAATCAAATGGCTCTAAATCAACAGGCTGGTTGAAGGATGGTTCTAGCTGGTATTATTTGAAATCATCTGGTGAAATGCAGACAGGATGGTTAAAGGAAAATGGGGTTTGGTATTATCTGGATAGTTCAGGGGCAATGAAAACAGGCTGGTACCAAGTCTCTGGTAAGTGGTATTATTCTTACTCTTCAGGTGCCTTAGCTGTCAATACGACGGTGGATGGCTATAGAGTAAATAGTGATGGAGAACGAGTATAGAAAATGGGAGTAGGAAATTTTTCCTGCTCTTTTCTGTAAGCAGTTTCCTTGACATTTTTTTTATTTTGCGCTATCATATGTCCATATAATATATGGGAGTCTGTGTACAGTCTGAGAGGAAGTGTTAAACTTCGACCGCACCTGATCTGGGTAATGCCAGCGTAGGGAACGATACTTAGTCTATTCTGCACCTTTTCCATATATGGTAAAGGTTTTTCTTTTTGTCAAAGGAAAATGAGAAGAGGAGGTTTTTATGAAAGCAAGCATTGCCTTGCAAGTTTTACCCCTAGCACAGGGGATTGATCGGATTGCTGTTATCGATCAAGTCATTGCTTATCTGCAAGCTCAAGAAGTGACCATGGTGGTGACACCATTTGAAACGGTCTTGGAAGGGGAGTTTGATGAGCTCATGCGCATTCTTAAAGAAGCGCTGGAAGTGGCCGGGCAGGAGACAGACAATGTCTTTGCCAATGTCAAAATAAATGTAGGAGATATTTTAAGTATTGATGAGAAACTTGAAAAGTATACTGAGACGACACATTAGTCTATTGGGCTTTCTAGGAGTCTTGTCAATCTGGCAGTTAGCAGGTTTTCTTAAACTTCTCCCCAAGTTTATCCTGCCGACACCTCTTGAAATTCTCCAGTCCTTTGTTCGTGATAGAGAATTTCTCTGGCACCATAGCTGGGCGACCTTGAGAGTGGCTTTGCTAGGTCTAATTTTGGGAGTCTTGATTGCCTGTCTCATGGCTGTGCTTATGGACAGTTTGACTTGGCTCAATGACCTGATTTATCCTATGATGGTGGTTGTTCAGACCATTCCGACCATTGCCATAGCCCCTATTCTGGTCTTGTGGCTCGGTTATGGGATTTTGCCCAAGATTGTCTTGATTATCTTGACGACAACTTTTCCTATTATCGTCAGCATTTTGGACGGTTTTAGGCATTGTGACAAGGATATGCTGACCTTGTTTAATCTGATGCGGGCCAAGCCTTGGCAAATTCTGTGGCATTTTAAAATCCCAGTCAGCCTGCCTTACTTTTATGCAGGTCTGAGGGTCAGTGTCTCCTACGCCTTTATCACAACAGTAGTATCTGAGTGGTTGGGAGGCTTTGAAGGACTAGGTGTTTACATGATTCAGTCCAAGAAACTGTTTCAGTATGATACCATGTTTGCTATTATTATTCTGGTATCGATTATCAGCCTTCTCGGTATGAAGTTGGTCGATATTAGTGAAAAATATGTTATTAAATGGAAACGTTCGTAGAAGTAGAATGTTTCAAAAAAGAAAAGAGGAAATCAAAATGAAGAAAACATGGAAAGTGTTTTTAACGCTTGTAACGACTTTTGTAGCTGTCGTACTTGTGGCTTGTGGCCAAGGAACTGCTTCTAAGGACAACAAAGAAGCAGAACTCAAGAAAATTGACTTTATCCTAGACTGGACACCAAATACTAACCACACAGGGCTTTATGTTGCCAAGGAAAAAGGCTATTTCAAAGAAGCTGGAGTGGATGTTGATTTGAAATTGCCACCAGAAGAAAGTTCTTCTGACTTGGTGATCAATGGTAAGGCGCCATTTGCAGTGTATTTCCAAGACTATATGGCTAAAAAATTGGAAAAAGGCGCAGGAATCACTGCCGTTGCAGCTATCGTAGAACACAATACATCAGGAATCATCTCTCGTAAATCTGACAATGTAGCTAGTCCAAAAGACTTGGTTGGTAAGAAATACGGAACTTGGAATGACCCAACTGAACTTGCTATGTTGAAAACCTTGGTAGAATCTCAAGGTGGAGACTTTGAGAAGGTTGAAAAAGTACCAAATAACGACTCAAACTCAATCACACCGATTGCCAATGGCGTCTTTGATACTGCTTGGATCTACTACGGTTGGGATGGTATCCTTGCTAAATCACAAGGTGTAGATGCTAACTTCATGTACTTGAAAGACTATGTCAAGGAGTTTGACTACTATTCACCAGTTATCATCGCAAACAACGACTACCTTAAAGACAACAAAGAAGAAGCTCGTAAAGTCATCCAAGCTATCAAAAAAGGCTACCAATATGCTATGGAGCATCCAGAGGAAGCAGCTGATATCCTCATCAAAAATGCACCTGAACTCAAGGAAAAACGTGACTTTGTCATCGAATCTCAAAAATACTTGTCAAAAGAATACGCAAGCGACAAGGAAAAATGGGGGCAATTTGATGCAGCTCGCTGGAATGCCTTCTACAAATGGGATAAAGAAAATGGTATCCTTAAAGAAGATTTGACAGACAAAGGCTTCACCAACGAATTTGTGAAATAATGACAGAAATTAGACTAGAACACGTCAGTTATGCCTATGGTCAGGAGAGGATTTTAGAGGACATCAATCTGAAAGTCACTTCAGGTGAAGTGGTTTCTATCCTAGGCCCAAGTGGTGTTGGTAAGACTACGCTTTTCAACTTAATTGCGGGGATTTTAGAAGTTCAGTCAGGGAGAATTGTCCTTGATGGTGAAGAAAATCCCAAGGGGCGCGTGAGTTATATGTTACAAAAGGATCTGCTCTTGGAGCACAAGACGGTGCTTGGTAATATCATTCTGCCCCTCTTGATTCAAAAGGTGGATAAGGCAGAAGCTATTGCTCGCGCAGATGAAATTCTTGCGACCTTCCAGTTGACAGCTGTAAGAGATAAATACCCTCATGAACTCAGTGGTGGGATGCGTCAGCGTGTAGCTTTACTCCGAACCTATCTTTTCGGGCACAAGCTCTTTCTCTTGGATGAGGCTTTTAGCGCCTTGGATGAGATGACCAAGATGGAACTCCACGCTTGGTACCTTGAGATTCACAAGCAGTTGCAGCTAACAACCTTGATCATCACGCATAGTATCGAGGAGGCCCTCAGTCTCAGCGACCGCATCTATATCTTGAAAAATCGTCCTGGGCAGATTGTTTCAGAAATTAAACTAGATTGGTCTGAAGATGAGGACAAAGAAGTCCAAAAGATTGCCTATAAACGTCAAATTTTGGTAGAATTAGGCTTAGATAAGTAGAAAAATAGGGAGTTGGTGAAGATTATCCTTTACCAGCGCCCTTTTTCTTTTAAAAATGAGAAAATTTCGGTATAATAGTCAAAGATAGTCAAGGTTTAAAGAGAGAGGTGGGTTTGTAATGAGATTTAAAAATACATCGGATCATATTGAGGCCTACATCAAGGCGATTTTAGATCAATCTGGTATTGTGGAGTTGCAACGGAGTCAGTTGGCAGATACTTTTCAGGTTGTTCCTAGTCAGATTAACTATGTGATCAAGACACGCTTTACGGAAAGTAGAGGCTACTTGGTTGAAAGTAAGCGTGGTGGCGGAGGCTATATTCGTATAGGACGGATTGAGTTTTCTAGTCATCATGAAATGCTCAGGGAGTTGCTTTACTCAATTGGCGAGCGGGTCAGTCAAGAAATTTATGAAGATATTCTGCAGCTTTTGTTTGAGCAGGAATTGATGACCAAGCAGGAGATGAACTTGCTGGTAGCAGTAGCTTTGGATCGCGTTCTAGGAGAAGAAGCTCCAGTTGTTCGTGCAAACATGCTAAGACAGGTCATACAAGAGGTAGATAGAAAAGGGAAGTAAGATGAACTATTCAAAAGCATTGAATGAATGTATCGAAAGTGCCTACATGGTTGCTGGCCATTTTGGAGCTCGTTACCTAGAGTCTTGGCACTTGTTGATTGCCATGTCCAATCACAGTTATAGTGTGGCAGGGGCAACTTTAAATGATTATCCATATGAGATGGACCGTTTAGAAGAGGTCGCTTTGGAACTGACTGAAACGGACTATAACCAGGATGAAATCTTTACGGAATTGCCGTTCTCCCATCGTTTGCAGGTTCTTTTTGATGAAGCAGAGTATGTAGCATCAGTGGTCCATGCTAAGATGCTAGGGACAGAGCATGTCCTCTATGCGATTTTGCATGATGGCAATGCCTTGGCGACTCGCATCTTGGAGAGAGCAGGCTTTTCTTATGAAGACAAGAAAGATCAGGTCAAGATTGCTGCCCTACGTCGAAATCTAGAAGAACGTGCAGGCTGGACTCGTGAAGACCTCAAGGCTCTACGCCAACGCCATCGTACAGTAGCTGACAAGCAAAATTCTATGGCTAATATGATGGGTATGCCCCAGACTCCGAGCGGAGGTCTCGAGGACTATACGCATGATTTGACAGAGCAAGCGCGTTCTGGCAAGTTAGAACCAGTCATCGGTCGGGACAAGGAAATCTCGCGTATGATTCAAATCTTGAGTCGGAAGACAAAGAATAATCCTGTCTTGGTTGGGGCTGCTGGTGTCGGAAAAACTGCTCTGGCGCTTGGTCTTGCCCAGCGAATTGCTAGTGGGGATGTGCCTACGGAAATGTCTAAGATGCGCGTGTTAGAGCTTGATTTGATGAATGTCGTGGCAGGGACACGTTTCCGTGGTGACTTTGAAGAGCGCATGAATAATATCATTAAGGATATTGAAGAAGATGGCCAAGTCATCCTCTTTATAGATGAACTTCACACTATCATGGGTTCTGGGAGCGGGATTGATTCGACTCTGGATGCGGCCAATATCTTGAAGCCAGCCTTGGCGCGTGGAACCTTGAGAACAGTTGGTGCGACCACTCAGGAAGAATATCAAAAACACATCGAAAAAGATGCGGCCCTTTCTCGTCGTTTCGCCAAAGTGATGATTGAAGAGCCAAGTGTGGCCGACAGTATGGCCATTTTGCAAGGTTTGAAGGTGACTTATGAGAAACATCACCGTGTGCAAATCACAGATGAAGCGGTTGAAACAGCGGTTAAGATGGCGCATCGTTACTTGACTAGTCGTCACTTGCCAGACTCTGCTATCGATCTTTTGGATGAGGCAGCAGCAACAGTGCAAAATAAGGCAAAGCATATAAAAGCAGACGATTCAGGTTTGAGTCCAGCTGACAAGGCCTTGATGGATGGCAAGTGGAAACAGGCAGCCCAGCTAATCGCAAAAGAAGAGGAAGTGCCTGTCTATAAAGACTTGGTGACAGAGTCTGATATTTTGACCACCTTGAGTCGCTTGTCAGGTATCCCCGTTCAAAAACTGACTCAGACTGATGCTAAGAAATACTTAAACTTGGAAGCTGAACTGCACAAACGTGTCATCGGTCAAGATCAAGCTGTTTCAAGTATTAGCCGTGCCATTCGCCGCAACCAGTCAGGGATTCGCAGTCATAAGCGTCCGATTGGTTCCTTTATGTTCCTAGGGCCTACAGGTGTCGGTAAGACCGAATTGGCCAAGGCTCTGGCAGAAGTTCTTTTTGATGACGAATCAGCCCTTATCCGCTTTGACATGAGTGAGTATATGGAGAAATTCGCAGCCAGTCGTCTCAACGGAGCTCCTCCGGGCTATGTGGGTTATGAAGAAGGTGGGGAGTTGACCGAGAAGGTTCGCAACAAACCATACTCTGTTCTCCTCTTTGACGAGGTAGAGAAGGCCCACCCAGACATCTTTAATGTTCTCTTGCAGGTGCTGGATGATGGTGTCTTGACAGATAGTAAGGGACGCAAGGTCGACTTTTCAAATACCATTATCATCATGACATCAAACCTTGGTGCGACAGCCCTTCGTGATGACAAGACCGTCGGATTTGGGGCAAAGGACATTCGTTTTGACCAGGAGAATATGGAAAAACGCATGTTCGAAGAGCTGAAAAAGGCTTATAGACCTGAGTTTATCAACCGTATTGATGAAAAGGTGGTCTTCCATAGCTTATCTAGCGACCATATGCAGGAAGTGGTGAAGATTATGGTCAAACCTTTAGTGGCAAGTTTGGCTGAAAAAGGCATTGACTTGAAATTACAAGCTTCCGCACTGAAATTGTTGGCAAATCAAGGATATGACCCAGAGATGGGAGCTCGTCCACTTCGCAGAACCCTGCAAACAGAAGTGGAAGACAAGTTGGCAGAACTTCTTCTCAAGGGAGAATTAGAGGCAGGCAGCACACTTAAGATTGGTGTCAAAGCAGGCCAATTAAAATTTGATATTGCATAAAAAGCGAGGTCGGGAAAAGTTCCCGACCTCTTTGTTTGCCTTTATTAGTTTGCTTTGCTGTTGCGACTGTTTTTAGGGATGGCTATCCTTCTTAGAATTACTCAACATGTGAGTAAAAAAGTCTTTGTATCGATACTTGAGATATTTTTCGTGTAGGAATAACAAAGCGATATAAACAATCAAAAAGATTGTAGTCAGATAAAACACATCAAATGCAGTTCGCGCATAGTAAGTGGCTGATTGATAAGAGACAATAGCTGTCACAATCAACCAAGGAAGATACTTGTAATATTTGCTTAACATAAGCCTATACCTCCTATATCCTAGTTTTCTATTATTATATTCCTTTACAGTTAAAGATGCAAGCGATTACACAAAAACAAATTTAAATTTTTAACAGAAAAATCTCCTGTTTTTCTGTTTTATTACGAATAAAAGAGTAGGAGGAGTAAATGTATCTAAAGTATTTAAGATTTTTAAAATAGTTTAGATAAATTGTTGACATATTTAAATTTCAATGTTACAATTATATTACAAAAAGATTTCTTTATATTTCTAAAATATTACAAAGGAGTAGAAAAATGAAAAAGAAAACCTATATCAAATTGATGGCAGCGACTGTATTGGCTTCTACCTTGCTATTAGGAGCTTGTGGAAATAAAAAGGAAACAACTCAAGCAAGCAGTTCTGCTAAGACAAGCCAGTCATCAAGTTCTAAAGCAACTTCTTCTAGCAAAGAAAGCAAGACTCAGAAGTCCTCAAGTTCAGCTTCATCTGAAAAGGCCAAGGCATCTACTGATCAATCTTCAGCAACTGCAACGCCATCACAAGCGGCACCTGCACCAGAGCAAAGACAAGGTCAAGAAGTGGCTAATCAACAGGTAGCTAGTCAACAAACTCCTGCTCAGACTCCTTCAACTCAACAAGCTACTCAAGCCCAGTCTAACCAATCAAGCTATGATCCTACAACTGACCGCAAACTTCAAGATAAGCAAGCAGAGCAAAATAAACGCTACAAGGGTGTTTTAACCATGGTAGATGGTGATTTCTCAGCTGCAGCAGGCAACTGGAAGGGAGCCAATGGCGAAACCATCACAGTTTCATCAGGTGGTCAATTTACAGTAGAATCTGCTGATGGAAAGAAAGAAAATTACTCTATCAAAGGCTATTCTTATACTCTTGATGATGGTAAGTATAATGCCAAAATCGGTGGAGGAAAAGTCATCCAAATTACAACAGGAGCGGATGGCAAGGTTTCTAGTGTTGCTTTGAATCAATAATAACTCTCAGTATTTGAATTTTTATAATTAAAGAAAATCCGCCAGCTCAATAAGAGTTGACGGATTATTTTATACTTGTACTTGGGTTAAAAATTCTTCTGTAGTAAGAATTTGAGCAAACTCATCTTGTAGAGAAAGGAGATTAATCTCATGGATAGTCTCAGGAGAGATGACTTGACCGTTTTTGTTAGATAGGGTAAAACTGGCAGTAGCATCTGCTAGTAAAGTGACTTTAAAACCAAGATTTGCTGCCATTCTTGTAGTAGTGGATATACAATGAGGCAGAGTCAAACCAACAACGACTAAATGCCCAATCTGTTTTTTCCGTAAATATGTTTCAAGATTTGTTCCAATAAAGGCGCTATTAACCTTTTTTTGAAAGACAGGTTCTGAGGTGATCGGTTCAAATCCACTTTTAAACACTTGATTTTGTTTGTTATGAAATTGCGACTGGGGATTGTCAGATATGTGTTGAACATGTAAGACTGGAAGATCGTGTTTATGAAAGTATGTCAGTACCCTCAATGCTTGATGTTCAGCTTGAGGGTTGTTTCGTTCTCCCCAAATAGGTCTATCAAATGCTTTTTGCATATCGATAATCAGTAGAGCAGTATGAACCATCTTAAGCCTTATCCAACTGCAAGAGTGCTTCAATCTCTGCTAGGGTGCTGGCTTGTGAAATAGCTCCACGGAGTTTGGCAGCGCCAGATGTTCCACGGAGGTAGTGAGGAGCGAGTCCACGGAATTCACGAACTGCTACGTTTTCTCCTTTGAGGTTAATCAAGCGTTTCAAATGTTCGTAGGCGATTTTCATCTTGTCTTCAAAGGTCAAATCAGGGAGAATTTCTCCTGTTTCAAAGTAATGGTTGATTTGGTTGAAGAGGTAAGGATTTCCCATGGCAGCGCGGCCAATCATGACTGCATCAGCACCGACTTCTTCGATGCGTTGTTTGGCTTCTTGGACTGTACGGATGTCACCGTTGGCGATAAATGGAATCTTGGTCAGAGCTTGAGCTACGTCGTGCAAGGTCTCAAGGTCTGCATGACCTGTATACATTTGCTCACGGGTACGGCCATGCATGGCGAGGGCAGAAACACCTGCTGCTTCAGCAGCGAGGGCATTTTCAACTGCCAGAGATGGGTCGGCCCAGCCGGTACGCATTTTGACAGTAAGTGGAATATCAAGGACAGATTGGACTTTGTTGATGATAGAGTAAATCTTATCGGGGTCCTTGAGCCACATAGCGCCAGCTTCGTTCTTCACGATTTTGTTAACTGGGCAGCCCATGTTGATATCGACGATATTGGTCTTGGTGTTTTCTTGGATGAATTCTGCTGCGCGTGCTAGGCTGTCTTCATCACTACCAAAAAGTTGGATAGAAACAGGGTTTTCGCCTTCATCGATATGAAGCATGTGCAGGGTTTTTTCGTTGTTGTATTGGATTCCCTTGTCAGAGACCATTTCCATGACAACGAGTCCTGCACCGAGCTCTTTTGCGATAGTACGAAAGGCTGAGTTGGTCACGCCAGCCATGGGTGCTAAAACGGTACGATTGGGAATCTCAACATTGCCAATCATAAAAGGTGTATTAAGATTTGTCACGAATGAGTTCCTCCAGGTCGTTTTCATCAAAGTTATAGGTAGTTTGGCAGAATTGACAAGTGATTTCTGCTCCGTGGTCTTCCTCTTTCATTTCCTGTAAGTCTGAGCTTGGAAGGCTAGCAAGAGCGTTCATAAAGCGCTCATGGCTACAGTCACATTGGAAACGAATTTCTTCTTCAGAAAGACGCTTGTAGGCCTCGTCACCGTAGATTGCCTTGAGGAGGGCTTCGATATGGTCTTCACTTTCGAGAAGCGTTGAGATAGCTGGCATTTCTTGGATGCGTTTTTCAAAGCGAGCAATCTCTTCTTTCTTGGCTCCTGGCAAGACTTGGACTAGGAAACCACCTGCAACCTTGACCTTGTCTTCCTCGTCCAAAAGGACATTGAGGCCGACTGCTGAAGGTGTTTGTTGGCTTTCGGTCAGGTAAAAGGCCAGGTCTTCACCGATTTCCCCAGAAATGAGGGGAGTCATAGAGTTGTAAGGATTTCCAGTACCGTAGTCTGTGATAACGAGAAATTGACCATTTCCAACAAAAGGTCCGACTAGAACTTCACCAGTTGCAGTCTTTTTGATGTCAACACCAGGATTTTGAACATAGCCTTTGACGTTCCCCTTGGTATCAGCGACCGTGATAATGGCACCTAGAGAGCTAGAGCCCAGCACCTTAACTGTTAGTTTAGTATTTCCTTTTTCATTGGCTGCGAGAATCTGGCTAGCGATAAGAGTTCGACCAAGCGCTACAGTTGAGCTAGCTTGGGTTTGGTGTTTTTCTTGAGCAGTGCGGACGGTTTCTGTGCTATCAAGGACAAAAGCACGAAAGGCTCCGCTTTCTGATATAGTTTTAATAATTTTATCCATAGCTACTATTTTAGCATAAAAATGTCCAAAGGGGGAGCCGTGTGTTTGTTGATTTTTAGGATAATGGACTAGGAAATCAGCATGAAAATAAAAAGAGAAACAGATTATTTCAGCATTTGTAAGATTTATGATATGCTTAAGGTAGAAAATGAAAGGGGTAACAAATGTATTTAGGAGATTTGATGGAAAAGGCTGAATCTGGCCAATTTTCAATCCTTTCCTTTCTATTACAAGAGTCTCAGACGACTGTCAAGGCTGTAATGGAGGAAACAGGATTTTCAAAAGCAACCCTAACCAAATATGTCACCCTGCTCAATGACAAGGCTTTGGATAGTGGCATAGAGCTGACTATCTCCTTAGAAGATGAAAATCTGCGTCTGTCAATCGGTGCAGCTACCAAGGGGAGAGATATTCGGAGCTTGTTTTTGGAGAATGCTGTTAAATACCAGATTTTGATCTATCTTCTCTACCACCAACAGTTTTTAGCCCATCAGCTGGCTCAAGAATTGATGATTAGTGAGGCTACGCTTGGTCGCCACTTAGCTAGTTTAAATCAGATTTTGTCAGAATTTGATTTATCCATCCAGAATGGACGTTGGCGAGGTCCAGAGCATCAGATTCGCTATTTCTATTTCTGTCTTTTTCGTAAGGTCTGGTCGAGTCAGGAATGGGAAGGCCATATGCAGAAACCAGAGAGAAAACAGGAGATTGCCAGTTTAGAAGAGATCTGCGGTGCAAGTTTGTCTTCGGGGCAGAAATTGGACTTGGTTTTGTGGAGTCACATCAGTCAGCAACGTCTTCGGGTTAATGCTTGTCAGTTCCAAGTGATAGAAGAGAAAATGCGAGGGTATTTTGACAATATTTTCTACCTTCGTTTGCTGAGAAAGGCTCCGTCCTTTTTTGCTGGACAACACCTTCCTCTAGGAACTGAGGATGGGGAGATGATGATTTTCTTCTCTTTCCTCCTATCTCATCGCATTCTTCCTCTTCATACTATGGAATATATCCTTGGTTTTGGAGGGCAGTTGGCCGATTTGCTGACACAATTGATTCAAGAAATGAAGAAGGAGGAGTTGCTGGGTGATTATACAGAGGATCACGTTACCTATGAACTCAGTCAGCTTTGTGCTCAAGTCTATCTCTATAAGGGCTATATTTTACAGGACCGCTACAAGTACCAGTTGGAGAATCGTCATCCCTATTTGCTGATGGAACATGATTTTAGGGGGACGGCAGAGGAGATTTTTCATGCTCTACCGGCCTTTCATCAGGGGACAGATCTAGATAAGAAAATTCTCTGGGAATGGCTCCAGTTGATAGAGTATATGGCTGAAAATGGTGGCCAGCATATGCGTATTGGTCTGGATTTGACATCTGGTTTTCTTGTCTTTTCAAGGATGGCAGCCATTTTGAAACGGTATTTGGAATACAATCGTTTTATTACCATTGAAGCCTATGATTGTACTCGGCATTATGATTTGCTGGTTACCAATAACCCGATTCATAAGAAGGAACAGACCCCAGTTTATTATTTAAAAAACGACTTGGATTTGGAAGATTTGGCAGGGATTCGTCAGTTATTATTCACTTAAAAGGCTTGGTTGTTCCAGGTCTTTTTTGTGAAATTCACACAATCTCCTCACATTTTTTAAAAAATTAAAAAAAGTTGATGAACAAGAAAGCGCTTTATTTTGTATACTAGTTACTGTAAAGAGGAGACATCCTCAAGATCATTATGAGGAGGACATCACATGTCACAAGAAAAATACATCATGGCTATTGACCAGGGAACAACAAGTTCTCGTGCCATTATCTTTAATAAAAAAGGAGAAAAAGTTAGCTCGAGTCAAAAAGAGTTTACTCAGATTTTTCCTCAAGCAGGTTGGGTTGAGCACAATGCTAATGAAATTTGGAACTCTGTTCAGTCAGTTATCGCGGGTGCTTTCATCGAAAGTGGTGTCAAGCCAAACCAAATCGAAGCAATCGGGATTACCAACCAGCGTGAAACAACGGTCGTCTGGGATAAGAAAACAGGACTGCCAATCTACAATGCCATCGTTTGGCAATCTCGTCAGACAGCACCTTTGGCTGAACAACTAAAAAGCCAAGGTTATGTGGAAAAATTCCATGAAAAGACTGGTTTGATCATTGATGCTTACTTCTCAGCAACTAAGGTTCGTTGGATTTTGGACCATGTTGAAGGTGCTCAAGAGCGAGCAGAAAAGGGAGAGTTGCTCTTTGGTACCATTGATACTTGGTTGGTTTGGAAATTGACTGACGGTGCGGCTCACGTGACGGACTACTCAAATGCAGCTCGTACCATGCTTTATAACATTAAAGAACTCAAATGGGATGATGAGATTTTAGAAATCCTCAATATTCCTAAAGCAATGTTGCCTGAGGTTCGTTCTAACTCTGAAATCTACGGTAAGACAGCCCCATTCCATTTCTATGGTGGAGAAGTCCCAATCTCAGGTATGGCTGGGGACCAACAGGCAGCCCTCTTTGGACAGTTGGCCTTTGAACCAGGTATGGTCAAGAATACTTATGGAACAGGTTCTTTCATCATTATGAATACTGGTGAAGAGATGCAGTTGTCTGAGAACAACCTCTTGACAACCATTGGTTACGGAATTAATGGCAAGGTTTACTATGCCTTGGAAGGGTCTATTTTCATCGCAGGAAGTGCCATTCAGTGGCTTCGTGATGGACTTCGCATGGTCGAAAATTCACCAGAATCTGAAAAATATGCCCGTGATTCTCACAACAACGATGAAGTTTATGTTGTTCCAGCCTTTACAGGTCTAGGAGCTCCATACTGGAACCAAAACGCTCGCGGTTCTGTCTTTGGCTTAACTCGTGGAACAACTAAAGAAGACTTTATCAAGGCGACTTTGCAATCTATCGCTTATCAAGTGCGTGACATCATCGACACCATGCAAGTGGATGCGCAGACAGCTATCCAAGTCTTGAAAGTAGACGGTGGTGCAGCTATGAATAATTTCCTCATGCAGTTCCAAGCTGACATTTTGGGAATCGATATCGCACGCGCCAAAAACTTGGAAACAACAGCTCTAGGGGCAGCCTTCCTAGCAGGTTTGTCAGTGGGCTATTGGAAAGACTTGGATGAGTTGAAACTCTTGAACGAGACAGGAGAGCTCTTCGAGCCATCTATGAACGAATCTCGCAAGGAACAACTCTACAAGGGCTGGAAGAAGGCTGTAAAAGCAACTCAAGTCTTTGCGGAAGTAGACGACTAATACTGGAAGAATAAAGCGACTCAGTTAGAAAGTGTGTAAATATGGAATTTTCAAAGAAAACACGTGAATTATCAATTCAAAAAATGCAGGAACGTACCTTGGACCTCTTGATTATCGGTGGAGGTATCACTGGTGCTGGTGTAGCCTTGCAGGCGGCAGCTAGTGGTCTAGATACTGGTTTGATTGAAATGCAGGACTTCGCAGAAGGAACATCCAGCCGTTCAACAAAATTGGTTCATGGAGGACTACGTTACCTTAAGCAATTTGATGTAGAAGTGGTATCAGATACAGTTTCTGAACGTGCAGTGGTTCAACAAATCGCTCCACACATTCCGAAACCAGACCCAATGCTCTTGCCAGTTTACGATGAAGATGGAGCTACTTTTAGCCTCTTCCGTCTTAAAGTAGCTATGGATCTTTACGACCTCTTGGCAGGTGTCAACAACACACCAGCTGCTAACAAGGTTTTGAGCAAGGAAGAAGTCTTGGAACGCCAGCCAAACTTGAAGAAAGAAGGTTTGGTAGGAGGTGGAGTTTATCTTGACTTCCGTAACAACGATGCTCGTCTCGTGATCGAAAACATCAAACGTGCCAACCAGGACGGTGCCCTCATTGCTAACCACGTGAAGGCAGAAGGCTTCCTATTTGACGAAAGTGGCAAGATTACAGGTGTTGTAGCTCGTGATCTCTTGACAGACCAAGTCTTTGAAATCAAGGCCCGTCTGGTTATTAACACAACAGGTCCTTGGAGCGACAAGGTGCGCAATTTGTCTAATAAGGGAACACAATTCTCACAAATGCGTCCAACTAAGGGAGTTCACTTGGTAGTGGATTCAAGCAAGATCAAGGTTTCACAGCCAGTTTACTTTGATACAGGTTTGGGTGATGGCCGTATGGTCTTTGTTCTCCCACGTGAAAACAAGACTTACTTCGGTACAACGGATACAGACTACACAGGTGATTTGGAACATCCAAAAGTGACGCAGGAAGATGTAGATTACCTACTTGGCATTGTCAATAACCGCTTCCCAGAAGCCAACATTACTATTGATGATATCGAAAGCAGCTGGGCAGGTCTTCGTCCATTGATCGCAGGCAATAGCGCTTCTGACTACAATGGAGGAAATAACGGAACCATCAGTGATGAAAGCTTTAACAACTTGATTACGACTGTTGAATCTTATCTCTCTAAAGAAAAAACTCGTGAAGATGTAGAGGCTGCTGTTAGCAAGCTTGAAAGCAGTACCTCTGAGAAACATTTGGACCCATCTGCAGTTTCTCGTGGTTCTAGCTTGGACCGAGATGATAATGGTCTCTTGACCCTTGCTGGTGGTAAAATCACAGACTACCGTAAGATGGCTGAAGGAGCTATGGAGCGCGTGGTTGACATCCTCAAAGCAGAATTTGACCGTAGCTTTAAACTCATCAATTCTAAGACTTACCCTGTTTCAGGTGGGGAATTGAACCCAGCAAATGTGGACTCAGAAATCGAAGCCTTTGCGCAACTTGGAGTGTCACGTGGTTTGGATAGCAAGGAAGCTCATTACCTAGCAAATCTTTATGGTTCAAATGCACCGAAAGTCTTTGCTCTTGCTCATAGTTTAGAACAAGCACCAGGACTCAGCTTGGCAGATACCTTGTCCCTTCACTATGCAATGCGCAATGAGTTGGCTCTGAGCCCAGTTGACTTCCTCCTTCGTCGTACCAACCACATGCTCTTTATGCGTGATAGTTTGGATAGCATCGTTGAGCCAGTTTTGGATGAAATGGGACGATTCTATGACTGGACTGAAGAAGAAAAAGCCGCTTACCGTGCGGATGTCGAAGCGGCTCTCGCTAACAATGATTTAGCAGAATTAAAAAATTAAGAAAAAATCAAAGAGGTGGAGGGCAGGCTTCCTTGTCGCCCGCCCCTTCTTTTTAATGGAGACAGAAAGATGATGAATGAATTATTTGGAGAATTTCTAGGGACTTTAATCCTAATTCTTCTAGGAAATGGTGTTGTTGCTGGTGTTGTTCTTCCAAAAACCAAGAGCAACAGCTCAGGTTGGATTGTGATTACGATGGGTTGGGGGATTGCAGTTGCAGTTGCAGTCTTTGTATCTGGAAAACTCAGTCCAGCTCATTTGAATCCAGCTGTGACAATTGGTGTGGCTTTAAAAGGTGACTTGCCTTGGGCATCAGTATTCCCTTATATCCTAGCCCAGTTCGCAGGGGCTATGCTCGGTCAGATTTTGGTTTGGTTGCAATTCAAACCTCACTATGAGGCAGAAGAAAATGCAGGAAATATCCTGGCAACCTTCAGTACTGGACCAGCCATCAAAGATACTGTATCAAACTTGATCAGCGAAATCCTTGGCACCTTTGTATTGGTATTGACAATCTTTGCTTTGGGACTTTATGACCTTCAAGCAGGAATCGGAACCTTTGCAGTGGGGACTTTGATTGTCGGTATCGGTCTATCACTAGGTGGGACAACAGGTTATGCCTTGAACCCTGCGCGTGACCTTGGACCTCGTATCATGCATAGCATTTTGCCAATTTCAAACAAGGGAGACGGAGACTGGTCTTATGCCTGGATTCCAGTTGTGGGACCTGTTATCGGTGCAGCCTTGGCCGTGCTTGTATTCTCGCTTTTCTAATCTAGAAAACAATTATGTTGAAAAGCTTGAGATGAAAATCTCAGGCTTTTTCATGTAAAAACCATCACTTTTGTTTTCTGCTATTTTATGCTAAAATATTAAAAATCAAATTTTAATTCCAAAGTTGGCAACTAAGATAGGAGAGCTATATGTCTAATTCATTTATCAAGTTGTTAGTCTCTCAATTGTTTGCAAATTTAGCAGATATTTTCTTTAGAGTAACAATCATTGCTAACATATACATTATTTCAAAATCAGTAATTGCCACGTCACTAGTTCCCATTTTAATAGGGATATCCTCTTTTGTTGCGAGTCTTTTAGTTCCTTTAGTTACTAAAAGGATAGCGCTAAATAGGGTTTTATCTTTATCCCAATTTGGAAAGACTATATTATTAACGATACTGGTAGGAATGTTTACCGTAATGCAATCCGTAGCGCCTTTGGTAACCTATCTATTTGTTGTGGCAATTTCAATATTAGATGGTTTTGCAGCACCTGTTTCCTATGCTATTGTGCCACGCTATGCGACCGATTTGGGTAAGGCTAATTCAGCCTTGTCAATGAGTGGTGAAGCTGTTCAATTGGTGGGTTGGGGATTAGGTGGACTCTTATTTGCAACAATTGGTCTGTTACCTACCACGTTTATCATTTTAATATTGTATATCATTTCTAGCTTTCTGATGTTATTTCTTCCTAACGCTGAAGTGGAGGTGTTAGAGTCAGAAACTAATCTTGAAATTTTGCTCAGAGGTTGGAAGTTAGTTGCTAGAGATCCTAGATTAAGACTTTTTGTATCAGCAAATTTATTTGAAATTTTCTCAAATACGATTTGGGTTTCGTCTATCATACTTGTCTTTGTAACTGAGTTATTAAATGAAACGGAAAGTTACTGGGGATATTCTAATACAGCATACTCTATTGGTATTATAATTAGTGGCTTAATTGCTTTTCGGCTATCTGAAAAGTTCCTCGCTGCTAAATGGGAAAGTATTCTTTTTTCTCTTGTAGCCATGGCAATAGTGACGCTGACTATTCTATATTTTCCCAATGCACAGATGTTTTTAGTATTTTCAGCTTTAGTTGGTATGTTATCGCAGCTAAAAGAAGTTCCTGAAAGTGTATTTCTTCAGGAAACAGTAGAGGAAAATAACTTGGTTAATGTCTATTCCGTTCTGGAAGTGATTTCGACACTAGCATTTTCAGTATTTGTTTTGCTAATGAGCTATATTACTGAGAGTTTTGGTATTAGTATCAGTTTTTGGATATCGGCCATTTGTCTGGTGATAGAAGCTATTTTAATTTATATCAGACGAGATTATTTTAAATGAGAGACTAGTTAAAAAGTCTTTAAAAATCAGCAAATCGCATAGTATCAGGTGTTGAAAAAACTTGATATCGTGCGTTTTATTATGGGAAGATTTCCTTCATTTTCTCATGAAATGGAGTTTTGAAACAGTATCACTCTACTTGAAATATACATAGAAAAAGCGCATAACCCTTAAAATAAGCTGAAATCTAGTGAAAATGTACGGTAAACAATTGAAAAACTAGCCTATAAAGTGGTACAATGGTAGAAAAATACTATAGTAAGAGTCTATCTTATTTAGCAAAAATTACAGAAATGAATGGTTTTTCTTGATGAAACAGAGAAAAGAATTGTACCTCTTTCTTGGTCGGACAGCCTTGTATTTTCTTATCTTTCTGGGGCTGCTTTACTTCTTTAGCTATCTTGGTCAGGGTCAAGGAAGCTTTATCTATAATGAATTTTAACTTGAAGGAGAATTCCTATTGTGTCAAATAAACCAATAGTAGATATGATTGAAACCATTGAGCATTTTGCTCAGACACAGCCTAGCTATCCTGTTTACAATGTTTTGGGGCAGGAACACACTTATGGAGATTTAAAGGCTGATTCGGATAGTTTGGCTGCAGCCATTGACCAACTAGGCTTGCCTAAGAAGTCTCCTGTGGTTGTTTTTGGAGGCCAAGAATATGAAATGTTGGCAACCTTTGTAGCGCTGACTAAGTCAGGTCATGCCTACATTCCAATTGATAGCCATTCGGCCTTGGAGCGAGTTTCAGCTATTTTAGAAGTAGCGGAGCCAAGTTTGATTATTGCCATTTCAGAATTTCCATTGGAGCAGGTTTCTACACCGATGATGACTCTAGCTCAGGTTCAAGAAGCCTTTGCTCAGGGGAATAACTATGAGATCACGCATCCAGTCAAGAGTGATGATAACTACTACATTATCTTTACTTCTGGTACGACTGGTAAGCCTAAAGGAGTGCAGATTTCCCATGATAACCTCCTCAGCTTTACCAATTGGATGATTACGGACAAGGAATTTGCGACGCCAAGTCGTCCGCAAATGCTGGCTCAGCCACCTTATTCTTTTGACTTGTCTGTCATGTATTGGGCACCGACCTTGGCACTGGGTGGTACACTTTTTGCCCTTCCTTCAGCTATTACTCAGGACTTTAAGCAACTCTTTGCGACCATCTTTTCATTGCCAATCGCTATCTGGACATCAACGCCTTCTTTTGCGGATATGGCCATGTTGTCAGAAGACTTTAATAGTGAGAAAATGCCTGGAATTACGCATTTCTACTTTGATGGAGAAGAATTGACGGTTAAAACGGCTCAAAAACTACGCGAACGTTTCCCAAATGCCCGTATTATCAATGCTTACGGCCCAACAGAAGCGACAGTAGCCCTGTCAGCTGTTGCTGTGACAGATGAGATGTTGACGACTCTCAAACGCCTACCAATCGGCTATACCAAGGCTGATTCTCCAACCTTTATCATTGACGAGGACGGAAATAAATTGCCAAATGGCGAACAGGGAGAAATCATTGTTTCTGGACCAGCCGTTTCAAAAGGTTATATGAACAATCCTGAAAAAACGGCAGAAGCCTTCTTTGAATTTGAAGGGCTGCCAGCCTACCATACAGGAGATGTGGGAACTATGACAGATGAAGGCTTGCTTCTCTACGGCGGACGCATGGACTTCCAGATTAAGTTCAACGGTTACCGCATTGAGTTAGAAGATGTTTCTCAAAATCTCAACAAGTCTCGCTTTATCGAGTCTGCTGTAGCTGTGCCACGTTATAATAAAGACCACAAGGTGCAAAATCTATTGGCTTATGTCATCTTGAAAGACGGTGTTTGTGAGCAGTTTGAGCGAGATATTGATATTACCAAGGCTATCAAGGAAGATTTAACAGATATCATGATGTCCTACATGATGCCGTCTAAATTCCTTTACCGAGACAGTTTGCCACTGACTCCAAATGGAAAGATTGACATTAAAGGATTGATTAACGAGGTGAATAAGAGATGATGGAGTTCTTTCAACAGCTTCCTCATTTAGAGCCATATGGGAATCCTCAGTATTTTGTCTATGTGATTGCTGCAACCTTACCCATCTTTATCGGTCTATTTTTCAAGAAACGCTTTGCCTGGTATGAAGTACTGGTTAGCCTCTTCTTTATCGTCACCATGCTGGTAGGTGGGAAGACAAATCAATTGGCCGCCTTGGGTACTTACCTTTGCTGGGAAGTATTGCTCGTACTCTTCTACAAGCATTATCGAAAAAGTAAGGATGGTAAGTGGGTCTTTTACCTAGTTAGTTTTCTGTCCCTCCTTCCGATTATCTTTGTCAAGGTGCAGCCGGCTATCAATGGAACGCAGTCTTTGCTTGGCTTTTTGGGTATTTCTTACCTGACCTTTCGTTCGGTTGGAATTATCATCGAGCTGAGAGATGGAGTGATTAAGGATTTTACCCTCTGGGAATTCCTCCGTTTTCTTCTCTTCATGCCGACTTTTTCAAGTGGCCCAATCGATCGCTTTAAGCGATTTAATGAAAATTATCAGACCATTCCTGAGCGGGATGAGTTGATGGATATGTTGGATGAATCTGTTCGCTATATTATGTGGGGATTTTTGTACAAGTTTATCCTGGCTCATGTTTTAGGAGAAACCTTACTCCCTCCTCTGAAGAATTTAGCCCTGCAGTCAGGTGGCTTCTTTAACCTCTATGCCTTGGCAGTTATGTATACCTTTGGTCTGGAGCTCTTCTTTGACTTTGCAGGTTACTCTATGTTTGCCTTAGCCATTTCAAATTTGATGGGAATTCGTAGCCCTATCAACTTTAACAAGCCCTTTTTATCAAGGGATTTGAAGGAATTTTGGAATCGTTGGCACATGAGTCTCTCTTTCTGGTTCCGTGACTTTGTCTTTATGCGGATGGTCATGGTATTGACCAGAAAGAAGGTCTTTAAAAATCGTAATGTAACCTCAAGTGTGGCCTATATTGTAAATATGCTGATTATGGGATTTTGGCATGGTGTGACCTGGTACTACATCGCCTATGGACTCTTTCATGGAATTGGATTGGTCATCAATGACGCTTGGGTTCGTAAGAAAAAAACACTCAATAAGGAACGGAAAAAAGCAGGGAAGCCTGCTCTACCTGAGAATCGCTGGATTCAGTTGCTTGGCATGGTTATCACCTTCCATGTCGTCATGCTGTCATTCTTGATCTTTTCTGGATTTTTGAATGATTTATGGTTTAAAAAATAAAGGAAATAAAATATGGATATCAAATCAGAAGTTATCGAAATTATTGATGAGTTGTTTATGGAAGATGTTTCTGACATGATGGATGAAGATCTTTTTGACGCAGGTGTCTTGGATAGTATGGGAACGGTTGAATTAATTGTGGAGATTGAAAACCGTTTTGACATTCGTGTTCCTGTAACAGAGTTTGGTCGTGATGACTGGAATACAGCTAATAAAATCATAGCTGGTATTGTGGAGCTACAAAATGCTTAAACGCTTATGGATGATCTTCGGACCGGTCTTGATAGCTGGTTTGTTGGTTTGTCTGCTTATCTTTTTCTATCCTGCTGAGATGCGTCATGATCTGGGAGCTGAAAAGCGTTCGGCGGTGGCTACTACTATCGATAGTTTTAAGGAGCGAAGTCAAAAGGTCAGAGCACTATCTGATCCAAATATGCGTTTTGTTCCCTTCTTTGGCTCTAGTGAATGGCTTCGTTTTGACGGTGCCCATCCTGCGGTATTGGCTGAGAAATACAACCGCTCTTATCGCCCCTATCTTTTAGGACAGAGGGGAGCTGCCTCGCTCAATCAGTATTTTGGGATGCAACAGATGTTGCCACAACTGGAGAATAAACAAGTTGTGTATGTTATCTCACCTCAGTGGTTTAGTAAAAATGGCTATGAGCCAGCAGCTTTTCAGCAGTATTTTAATGGAGACCAGTTGACCAGTTTTCTGGAACATCAATCTGGAGATCAGGCTAGTCAATATGCAGCGACTCGTTTACTACAGCAGTTCCCAAACGTAGCTATGAAGGACCTGGTTCAGAAGTTGGCAAGTAAAGAAGAATTGTCGACGGCAGACAATGAAATGATTGAATTATTGGCTCGGTTTAATGAACGCCAAGCTTCCTTTTTTGGTCAGTTTTCAGTTAGAGGCTATGTCAACTACGATAAGCATGTAGTTAAGTATTTAAAGACCTTGCCAGACCAGTTTTCTTATCAAGCCATAGAAGATGTCGTTAAAGCAGATGCTGAAAAGAATACTTCCAATAATGATCTGGGAATGGAAAATTATTTCTATAATACGCAGATCAAGAAGGATTTGAAGAAATTAAAGGACTCTCAGAAAAGCTTTACCTATCTCAAGTCGCCAGAGTATAATGACTTGCAGTTGGTGTTAACCCAGTTTTCTAAATCCAAAGTAAACCCGATTTTTATCATTCCACCTGTTAATAAAAAATGGATGGACTACGCTGGTTTACGAGAAGATATGTACCAACAAACGGTGCAGAAGATTCGCTACCAGTTAGAAAGTCAAGGGTTTACCAATATAGCAGATTTTTCTAAGGACGGTGGGGAAGCTTTCTTTATGAAGGATACCATTCACCTTGGTTGGTTGGGTTGGTTGGCTTTTGACAAGGCCGTTGATCCTTTCCTTTCCAATCCCACCCCAGCTCCGACTTACTATCTGAATGAGCGCTTTTTCAGCAAAGACTGGGCGACTTACGATGGAGAAGTCAAGGCATTTCAATAGATCATAATATAGAAGAGTTCAAGAATGAAACTTGTTTTCACGTTTTTTCTTGACTCTTTTTTTGGTTGTGATATAATTAACCAGTAAATAATTTCAAAGAATAGTATTTTCTCTTAAAAAAGAGAAGTCTAAAAGGAAAGGAGTCAAATATGAGACAGCTAGCGAAGGATATCGATGCTTTTTTGAATGAGGTGATTTTGCAGGCAGAAAATCAGCATGAAATCCTAATAGGTCATTGTACTAGCGAGGTGGCCCTGACCAATACCCAGGAGCATATTCTCATGCTCTTGTCAGAGGAATCTTTAACAAATTCAGAATTGGCGCGTCGCCTCAATGTCAGTCAGGCAGCAGTTACCAAGGCCATTAAGTCTTTGGTCAAGGAAGGGATGTTGGAAACATCTAAAGATCCGAAGGATGCGCGTGTGATTTTTTATCAATTGACTGATTTGGCTCGCCCAATTGCTGAGGAGCACCACCATCACCATGAGCATACACTTTTAACCTATGAACAAGTGGCGACTCAGTTTACTCCAAATGAACAAAAAGTGATCCAGCGGTTTTTGACTGCTTTAGTAGGAGAAATCAAATAATGAGATATATTACGGTAGAGGATTTATCCTTCTATTATGATAAGGAGCCCGTTCTTGAACATATCAATTATAGTGTTGATAGTGGGGAATTTGTTACCTTGACGGGGGAGAATGGGGCAGCTAAGACGACACTGATCAAGGCTAGTCTTGGTATCCTCCAACCACGCATTGGCAAGGTGACTATTTCAAAGACAAATACACAGGGTAAGAAATTGAGAATAGCCTACCTTCCTCAACAGATTGCCAGTTTTAATGCGGGTTTTCCAAGTACGGTTTACGAATTTGTCAAGTCGGGTCGTTATCCACGAAAAGGCTGGTTCCGTCGCTTGAATGCTCATGATGAGGAGCATATCAAGGCTAGTCTGGATTCAGTTGGCATGTGGGAACACCGAGACAAACGCTTGGGTTCTCTATCTGGAGGACAAAAGCAGCGAGCGGTGATCGCACGTATGTTTGCTTCGGATCCAGATGTGTTTATCCTAGATGAGCCGACAACGGGGATGGATGCAGGAAGTAAAAACGAATTTTACGAACTCATGCACCACAGCGCCCATCATCATGGCAAGGCTGTTTTGATGATTACTCATGACCCTGAAGAAGTTAAGGACTATGCGGACCGCAATATTCATCTAGTCCGTAACCAAGACTCGCCATGGCGTTGTTTCAACGTTCATGAGAATGATCAGGAGGTGGGCCATGCTTAGTTTGTTATCTTATGACTTTATGCAACGTGCCTTTCTGGCCGTTATTGCCATGAGTCTTTTCTCGCCAGTATTGGGGACCTTCCTTATCTTGCGCCGTCAGAGTTTGATGAGTGATACCCTCAGCCACGTCTCACTTTCAGGTGTAGCCTTTGGTCTGGTACTAGGGATTTCTCCGACTATTTCCACTATTGCTATTGTCTTGATTGCGGCGGTCTTTCTGGAGTATCTCCGTACGGTTTACAAGAGCTTTATGGAAATCGGGACAGCTATCCTCATGTCAACGGGTCTGGCTGTTTCTCTGATTGTCATGAGCAAGGGTAAAAGCTCGAGTTCTATGAGTTTGGACCAGTATCTTTTTGGTTCAATCGTGACTATCAGCGAAGAGCAGGTTATTTCCCTCTTTGTCATTGCGGCGGTTGTTTTGATTTTGACCTTCCTCTTCCTTCGTCCGATGTACATTTTGACCTTTGATGAGGATACGGCCTTTGTGGATGGCTTGCCAGTTCGTACCATGTCCATTCTTTTTAACATGGTGACGGGGGTGGCCATTGCCCTTATGATTCCAGCTGCGGGAGCTCTTCTGGTATCGACCATTATGGTCTTGCCAGCCAGTATTGCCCTGCGTCTCGGGAAAAACTTTAAATCGGTTATGCTGCTTGCCAGTGCTATTGGATTTTTGGGAATGGTAGCAGGACTTTACATTTCCTACTATGCAGAAACACCTGCAAGTGCAAGTATTACCATTATTTTTGTAACTGTCTTTTTACTTATTAGTTTAGTAAGACGTTTTATCAAATAGGAGACTAACGTGAAAAAAATTAGCTTATTGTTCGCCAGTCTATGTGCCTTGTTTTTAGTGGCTTGTTCCAATCAAAAGCAGGCAGATGGCAAACTAAATATTGTGACAACCTTTTACCCTGTCTATGAATTTACCAAGCAAGTCGCAGGAGATACTGCTAATGTAGAACTCCTCATCGGTGCTGGTACAGAACCCCATGAATATGAACCGTCTGCCAAGGCAGTTGCCAAAATCCAAGACGCAGATACCTTCGTTTATGAAAATGAAAACATGGAAACATGGGTCCCTAAATTGCTAGATACTTTGGATAAGAAAAAGGTCAAAACCATCAAGGCGACAGGCGATATGTTGCTTTTGCCAGGTGGTGAGGAAGAAGAGGGAGACCATGACCATGGAGAAGAAGGCCATCACCATGAGTACGATCCCCATGTTTGGTTATCACCAGTTCGTGCCGTTAAACTTGTAGAGCACATCCGTGATAGCTTGTCAGCAGATTATCCTGATAAAAAAGAGACCTTTGAAAAGAATGCTGCTGCCTATATCGAAAAATTGCAAGCCTTGGATAAGGCTTATGCAGAAGGCTTGTCTCAAGCCAAACAAAAGAGCTTTGTGACTCAACACGCAGCCTTTAACTATCTTGCCTTGGACTATGGACTCAAACAAGTCGCAATCTCAGGTCTCTCTCCAGATGCAGAACCATCAGCTGCTCGTCTGGCAGAATTGACAGAGTACGTCAAGAAAAATAAAATTGCCTATATCTACTTTGAAGAAAATGCTTCACAAGCACTTGCTAACACACTTTCAAAAGAAGCAGGTGTCAAAACAGATGTCCTCAATCCTTTAGAAAGTCTGACAGAAGAGGATACCAAGGCTGGCGAAAACTACATCTCCGTTATGGAGAAAAACCTCAAGGCTCTGAAACAAACAACGGACCAAGAAGGCCCAGCAATTGAGCCTGAAAAGGCAGAGGATACCAAGACAGTTCAAAATGGTTACTTCGAGGATGCAGACGTCAAGGACCGCACCTTGAGTGACTATGTAGGTAACTGGCAATCAGTTTATCCTTTCCTTGAAGATGGTACGTTTGACCAAGTCTTTGACTACAAGTCTAAGTTGACTGGTAAGATGACTCAGGCTGAGTACAAGGCTTACTATACAAAAGGCTATCAGACAGATGTCACTAAGATCAACATTTCTGATAATACTATGGAATTTGTTCAAGGTGGACAAAGTAAGAAATTCACCTACAAGTATGTTGGTAAGAAAATCTTGACTTACAAGAAAGGCAATCGTGGCGTGCGCTTCCTCTTTGAAGCCACAGATGCAGACGCTGGACAGTTCAAGTATGTTCAGTTTAGTGACCACAATATCGCCCCAGTTAAGGCAGAACATTTCCATATCTTCTTTGGAGGCACAAGCCAAGAAGCCCTCTTTGAAGAAATGGATAACTGGCCAACCTACTACCCAGATAACCTATCTGGCCAAGAAATCGCTCAAGAAATGTTGGCGCATTGATGAGAATCAAAGGATAGCTTTGTATGAGGCTATCTTTTTAGTTACAAAATAGATGGTTAACATTTTATTTTTAAAAATCGCAGTTAAAACTGCACAGCCTTCTTTAAATGTGCTATAATACAGGAAAAATAATGATGGAGGTCACGATAATGGCAACATTTTTGATGATTTTTGTGGTGGTTTGTGTGCTCCTATTGGTGATAGTCACACTGAGTACAGTTTATGTGGTTCGTCAACAGTCGGTGGCGATTATTGAACGCTTTGGGAAATACCAAAAGGTTGCCAATAGCGGTATTCATATTCGCTTGCCTTTTGGAATTGACTCGATTGCAGCACGGATTCAGTTGCGCTTGTTGCAAAGCGATATTGTGGTTGAGACCAAGACCAAGGATAATGTGTTCGTTATGATGAATGTGGCGACTCAGTACCGTGTCAATGAGCAGAGCGTGACAGATGCCTACTATAAACTCATGCGTCCAGAATCTCAGATTAAATCTTATATCGAAGATGCCCTTCGTTCTTCTGTTCCAAAATTAACCTTGGATGAATTGTTTGAGAAAAAAGATGAGATTGCCCTTGAAGTCCAACACCAAGTAGCAGAAGAAATGACTACTTATGGTTATATTATCGTGAAAACCTTGATAACCAAGGTTGAACCAGATGCAGAAGTCAAGCAATCCATGAATGAAATCAATGCGGCGCAACGTAAGCGGGTCGCAGCGCAAGAATTGGCGGAAGCAGACAAGATTAAAATCGTCACTGCAGCTGAAGCCGAAGCAGAAAAAGACCGCCTTCATGGTGTGGGGATTGCCCAACAACGTAAGGCGATTGTGGATGGATTGGCAGAGTCTATCACAGAACTCAAGGAAGCCAATGTTGGCATGACAGAAGAACAAATCATGTCCATCCTCTTGACCAACCAGTATTTGGATACCTTGAACACTTTTGCTTCTAAAGGAAATCAAACCATCTTTTTACCAAATACGCCAAATGGTGTTGATGATATCCGTACACAAATCTTGTCAGCCCTCCGTGCTGAGAAGAAATAATAGACTAAAGAGCCTGGAGTCAGGCTCTTTTTGTATCACCCTTGTATCTTTGAGAACTAAATCCTCCTCCACAAATTATAGAATCTTTTCTGAGGATTTAGGGAGTGATGGAGGAAGTCTTGAAAGCGCTTTTGTTTTGTGCTATAGTCAAGTAAATCGAGTTGTTTAAAGAGGAATGCCTGTATGAGAAGAGAAGAAGTTTTGCGAAATCACTGGTTTTTTAGCCAAGAGGTGGGGAAAGAAGAGGCCTTGGCGCCGGATTTTCATAGAGAAAATTGGCAGGCTATTCAAGTGCCACACGACTGGAGTATTTACAATGATTTTGACCAGTATTCGCCAGCGCAAAATGAGGGTGGTCAGCTAAATGGGGGTCAGGCCTGGTACCGGACGCAGTTTTACTTGGAAGAAGATGTTAGTCTTGTATCGGTGCGTTTGTTGTTTGATGGAGTTTATATGAATGCCCAAGTCTATATCAACGGGCAAGTGCTGGGCTATTATCCCAATGGCTACACACCTTTTTCTTATGATATCACGCCTTATCTAAGAAATGATGGGACGGCCAACCAGCTTGCGGTTTTTGTGGAAAATCAGCAACCTAGCAGTCGTTGGTACTCTGGTAGCGGTATTTACCGAGAAGTGAAATTGTTGATTACGGATTCGGTACATCTGGATTTATATGGGATTAAGATAGAAAGTCCCAAGCTAATGGAACAAAGAGATGGATGGGTGGAAACTCAGCTTACAAGTAAGGTTTCAAATGATGGAACTCAGTCCGTGTCGGTGTATTTGGAACAGAGTATCTGGTATGATGGACAACAGCTGTCAGACTGGCAGGTGACTGATTCTGTAATGATTGAGTCTGGGGAAAAATATCATTTCAAACAAGTCATATCAATTTTCCAACCTTTGCTTTGGGATATTGTTCATCCTTACCTTTACCAATTGAAGACTCGCCTATACAAAAATGGCATTTTGGTTGATGAAGAAGAGGAGACCTTTGGTTACCGCTATATGGATTGGCAAGCGAATAAGGGCTTCTTTCTAAATGGTCGCTGGTTGAAGATTCATGGGGTTTGTTTGCACCATGACTACGGAGCGCTGGGAGCTGTGGAAAATAGGTCAGCTGCTGAGAGACGCTTGCGCCAGATGAAGGAAATGGGCGTCAATGCGATTCGAATCACCCATAATCCAGCTAGTAGTATCTTGCTGGATGTGGCTGCTAAAATGGGGCTACTTATTCAAGAAGAAGCCTTTGATACCTGGTATGGAGGCAAGAAAGAATATGATTATGGTCGCTTTTTTGAGGAAGAAGCGACTCATCCAGAAGCGAAAGCAGGCGATTTCTGGTCAGATTATGATTTGCGCACCATGATTGAGCGTGGTAAGAACAATCCAGCGATTTTTATGTGGTCCTTGGGAAATGAAGTCAGCGAAGCAAATGGCGATGCTCATTCATTGAAGACGATTAAACGCTTGCTAGAAATGGTCAATGAGATTGATGATAGCCGTTTTGTGACCATGGGAATGGACCAGTTCCGCTTCGGAGATGGGTCTGGAGGTCATGAAAAGATTGCTGATTTGCTGGATGTGGTGGGCTTGAATTACTCGGAAGACAATATTGATGGGATTCGCAAAAGACATCCCAAGTGGCGACTTTATGGGTCTGAAACCTCATCGGCTACAAGGACGCGTGATAGCTATTTTCGCCCAGCTAAGGAATGGGTTGGGGATAATCGCCGCGTGCGGAATTTTGAACAGTCAGACTATGGAAATGATCGAGTTCCTTGGGGGAAGACAGCGACGGCTTCTTGGATAGCAGATAGAAATCGGCTAGACTATGCAGGTCAGTTTATCTGGACAGGAGTGGACTATATCGGTGAGCCGACTCCTTGGCACAATCAAAATGACACGCCCGTCAAGAGTTCTTATTTTGGGATTGTGGACACAGCAGGGATTCCTAAAAATGACTATTATCTCTACCAAAGTCAGTGGGTGGACCTAGATCAGCATCCCATGGTTCATATCTTACCTCACTGGAATTGGGAAATCCACAAGAGTTATCAACAAGTTGTGGATAAGTATGGGGATATCCCTGTTCGAGTGTATTCAAATGCTGGTTCTGTAGAGCTATTTCTAAATGGAAAATCTCAAGGTAGGAAGACCTTTCAGGAAAAATGGACTTCAGATGGCAGAAAATACCAAGAGGGACAAGGTTCTGACCAACTCTATCTGGAATGGCGTTTGCCTTATCAATCAGGAGAATTGCGTGCTGTGGCCTATGACCGTCAAGGGCAGCTTGTGGCAGAAGATAGGGTGGTGACTGCAGGCAAGCCAGCCCAAATCGGGTTACATGCCGAGAAAACACAACTGGAGCCAGATGGGCAAGACCTCCTCTATCTCTATTTTGATGTATTGGACAAGGATGGAAATTGGGTACCGACTGCTTCCAATCAGATTCATTTTGAAATTGAAGGACCTGCTCGTATTGTGGGTGTGGATAATGGAAGGCAGGCCAGTCGTGAACGTTATCAGGCTCAGAAAAATGGTCGATTTAAGCGGAAAGCCTTTCATGGCAGAGGTGTCCTTTTGGTTCAGAGCTTGGAGCAGGTAGGTCAAGTAAGAGTAAAAGCTAGTGCCAGAGGGCTAGAGCCAGCAAGTTTTGATCTTTTAGTGGGAGAGGCTTTGGATTGCCAGCCAGTGAAAAATAAGCGCTTGTTGGAGATTCGAGTGGACGATCAGTCAGGTTTGCAAGAAGGAGATTCCCCAGCTATTGGACTTTATCCACAAACTGTGGATAACCCTGTGAACAAGGTGGGGAATAGTGAAGTGATTTGGGAGACGAGTGGTAGTGCCCACGCCATTATCAAGCAGGGAGTACTTCATTGCTTGTCTGCAGGCGACTTGGCTATCCGCGCCAGTTATCAAGGGAAAACCTATCAAACTCACTTACAGGTTGCAGAAAATACCTCACTAGGGCAGGCAGTTTCTGTAAGACCACTTCGCTTGTATACAGATAAGGGGACTTATCCACAGCTTCCATCTTCGGTCTTGGTGGACTATGAGTCTGGTGGTACAAAACGAGTCAAGGTTATTTGGGAGGAGATTTCTGAAGAAGATTTGGCAAGATTTCATGAGTTTACGGTATCTGGTCAGCTAGAAGGTCTGGATTTAAAGGCTTCTGCCCAGGTTTGTGTTCAAGGGATTTGCGCTATTGAGCCTGAGAGGGTTTGGACGCTTGTCAAGGAACCCCCACACTTACCAGACCGAGTCAAGCTAGTCTTATCAGATGGCAGACGAGATATGGCCAAGGTGACTTGGGACGAGCTTGATTCTCAAATCTATGCTCAGGTAGGAGAATGTGTGCTCACAGGACAAGTAGCGAGCTGTGAGTTGCCGGCAACAGTCACTATCCATGTGACAGATGCCAGTGTAGATGGGGAAGTTATTTCCAATCAGTGGACAGGATCCAACCTGCCTCTGGTCTTTGCTTCTCATTCAGAACCGAATCACCTAGCCTCTTACCTCAATGACAAGGTCATTGCTCGGAAGAAATCGACAGCCAATACTTGGATTACCAAGTCAGAGCAAGCCAGCGTGGGCATTCTTTTTGGAGATGCAGGGATTTTAAAACCGCGATTTGTGGATAACCTGACCTTGTATTATGTTGAAAATCAAGAATATGTGGCCGTTGAGCCGACCTTTATCGATTATTATGTAGGGAATGAGCCTACCTTGCCTCGAACTCCAAATCATTTGGATAAGGATTCACTGCTCAAGCAAGAGCAGAATTGGCGCCCTGTATCAGCTATCCGAAAAGTTTCAAGCGACAAGGATGAGGAGCTTCGTTTTGAATTTGACAAGGTGGAAACTTATGCACTTCGTCTTCGATTTGAAGGCTTGACTAGTCCCCTAGCGTTAACAGAATTGCAAGTACATGCTAAAAAAGTAAAGAAAAATGTAGATAGGAAGTAGTATGGTAAGAGAAATAAAACCGCATGGCCCCTTGCCTAGTCAGGCCCAGCTATCTTATTTAGAGGATGAGCTAGCAGCCTTTATCCATTTTGGCCCCAATACCTTTTATGATCAGGAATGGGGGACAGGTCAGGAGGATCCTGAACGCTTTAACCCGACAAGGTTAGATGCGCGTGAGTGGATTCGCGTGCTCAAGGAAACGGGCTTTAAAAAGTTGATTTTGGTGGTCAAGCACCACGATGGCTTTGTCCTCTATTCGACAGCTCACACAGACTATTCGGTCAAGGCCAGTCCTTGGAGGAGTGGAGAGGGAGACTTGCTCCTTGAAGTATCCCAAGCTGCCACAGAGTTTGATATGGATATGGGGGTCTACCTATCGCCGTGGGACGCCCACAGCCCCATCTATCATGTGGACCGAGAAGCGGACTATAATGCCTATTATCTGGCTCAGCTGAAGGAGATTTTATCAAATCCTGCCTATGGAAATGGAGGGAAATTTGCTGAGGTCTGGATGGATGGTGCCAGAGGAGAGGGCGCTCAAAAGGTTAATTATGAATTTGAAAAATGGTTTGAAACCATTCGTGACTTGCAAGGAGATTGCTTGATTTTTTCAACAGAAGGCACTAGTATACGCTGGATTGGCAATGAACGAGGGTATGCAGGTGATCCCCTATGGCAAAAGGTGAAACCAGATCAGCTAGGGACAGAAGCAGAGTTGGATTATCTTCAGCACGGAGATTCGTTTGGCACGATTTTTTCAATCGGTGAGGCAGATGTTTCCATCCGGCCAGGTTGGTTTTACCATGAGGATCAGGATCCTAAGTCTCTTGAGGAGTTGGTCGAAATCTATTTTCACTCAGTGGGGAGAGGAACCCCGCTCCTACTTAATATTCCGCCGAATCAAGATGGGCTATTTGATGCAAAGGATATTGAACGACTTTATGAATTTGCCGTTTATCGCAATGAGCTCTATAAAGAAGATTTGGCTCTGGGAGCTAAGGTATCTGGTTCTGCTCTTTCCGCAGACTTTGCCTGTCACCATTTGACAGATGGCCTTAAGACCAGCTCTTGGGCAAGCGATGTAGACTTGCCCATCCAGCTAGAAATTGATTTAGGTTCTCCCAAAATCTTCGATGTGCTTGAGTTAAGAGAAGATTTGAAGCTGGGCCAACGAATCGCTGCTTTTCATGTGCAAGTAGAGGTGGACGGCGTCTGGCAAGAATTTGGTACGGGCTTTACAGTTGGTCATAAGCGTCTCTTGCGAGGTCCGCTAGTAGAGGCACAGAAGGTGCGCGTGATGATTACAGAGTCACAATCTATGCCTGTATTGACCAAGATTTCCCTCTATAAAACTCCTAGCTTATCACAAAAAGTAGTTGTTCAGGGTCTAGCATTTGCAGAAAAAAGCCTAGCTGTGGCAAAGGGAGAGACTCTTCATTTTAGGATTGAACGTAGCGAAAGTGACACTCCTTTGGAGGCTAAGGTTTCGATTCAACCGGGGACAGGTGTCCATGGTGTCGCCTACCAGGACGAGATTCAAGTCCTTCAATTCAAAGCAGGGGAAAGCAAAAAAGATTTGTGTCTACCAACCCTGTATTTTGCTGCTGATAAGACCTTGGATTTCTATCTGAATCTGACTGTTGATGGACAGTTGATTGATCAAGCTCATATTTTAGTTGAAACGAGATAAAATATCTTCACAATTCATTTCCTTTTCGAATAAATAGATAGAACCATCGAATCTAGTAATCTTAGATTTCAAACTATGGTATAATAGAAGGAGGAAATGGATGATTTTAAGACATCCGGGCATCAGCCCGACCAATGACTTGGTAGCTAAGAAAATCTTTAGCAACCCAGAAATCACTTGTCAGTTTATTCGCGATATGCTGGACTTACCAGCAAAAAATGTGACGATTTTGGAGGGAAGTAACATTCACGTCTTGCCTTCCGTACCTTACTCAGCGCAGGATTTCTATACCAGTATAGATGTCTTGGCGGAGTTGGACAATGGGACACAGGTTATCATTGAAATTCAGGTGCATCATCAGAATTTTTTCATCAATCGCCTGTGGGCTTACTTGTGCAGTCAGGTCAATCAAAACCTTGAAAAAATCCGCCAACGAGAAGGTGATACACACCAGAGTTACAAGCATATCGCACCTGTTTACGCTATCGCAATCGTGGATAGCAATTACTTCCAAGATGACTTGGCTTTTCACAGCTTTAGTATGCGCGAGGACACGACAGGTGAGGTCTTAACTATCACAAACAATGGACAGGAACACCATCTAGTCAAGATGGCATTCTTGGAATTAAGAAAGTACAGAGAAACCAGCAAGGATAGCGTTCGCAAGCCGTGGTTGGAGTTTTTCGGTAATAAACCCTTTACCCAACAACCCGAGCGAGCCATCAGCCAGGCAGACCAACTGCTGGACTACAAGAGCTGGTCCGAGGAGGACAGGAAAATGTTTAGTCAACTACGTATGCGCGAAGAACAAGCGTTATTGGCTCAGGATTATGCCTTGGAGACTGCTAGGGCGGAAGGTATTGAACAGGGATTGGAACGTGGTCGTGCAGAAGGTATTGAACAAGGTTTAGAGCGTGGACTTGAACGAGGAAAATTTGAAGGAAGTTTGTCTATGCTAGTAAATCTAGTCCGTCAAGGTCTTCTAACACCTGAGGTTGCCAGCCAGCAATTGGGCATGAGCGTCGCTGAGTTTGAGGCTCTGTTGTAAGACCAGCACTAATGGTCAGGAAAACCATCTGGTCAAGATGGCGTTCTTGGAATTAAGAAAATACAGAGAAACCAGCAAAGATAGCATTCGCAAGCCGTGGTTGGAGTTTTTCGGGAATAAGCCCTTTACCCAGCAACCCGAGCGAGCCATCAGCCAAGCAGATCAACTGCTAGACTATAAGAGCTGGTCCGAGGAGGACAGGAAAATGTTTAGTCAACTACGTATGCGCGAAGAACAAGCCTTGTTAGCACATGATTATGCCCTGGAAACAGCTAGGGCTGAAGGTATTGAACAAGGTTTAGAGCGTGGACTTGAACGAGGAAAAGTTGAAGGAAGTCTGTCTATGCTACTAAATCTCGTTCGCCAACATCTTTTAACTTCCGAGGTTGCCAGCCAGCAATTGGGCATGAGCGTTGCTGAGTTTGAGGCCTTGTTGTAAATAGTAAAAAATGACATGTTATCGCGTAAGATAGCATGTTTTGTTTTGTGTTTATACTCTTTAGGAGGCTCGCCAATCCATGTCATCGTCTCTTAGCTGTATCTAGCCAATTGTGCCCTGTCCATGAGGAGTTTTCTCGTTTGATCTTTAATTTTCTGAAGTATATTGTTTTTACGAATGATTTCTTTTTTTAAAGTCAGAATAGATGGTTTCATACTTCAAACTGATATATTTTACCTTTTTCGACCAATGTATGCCTTATTTTTCCAAATCGCAGATAAACAGCAAAATATCAACATATAATAATCTTAGAACTTTTTATTTATAAAAATGTGAAAAAATGCGGAATGGAATTTTCTGAAAATTACCTACATTCCCAAAACGCTTTTTTTTTTGCGAAAATTTTAAATTAAATTAGTTGCATATATATCAAAAATAAAGTAGAATAGTCAATGTAGGGATTCACACTAACTATAATAATTAGCCGTTGCTTAAGAATTGGCTAGTTTCGCGTGAAAATCCAAAATATATTTCAAAAAGGAGATCCTAAATTAATGGACAACAAATCATCAATGAGTCGCGTTGAGCGTCTACATCGTGAAAAGGTAACACGCTATTCAATCCGCAAGTATAGCTTTGGTGCGGCTAGTGTAGCCGTTGCTGCTCTTTTCATGTTCTTAGGAAATGGTGCTGTATCAGCTGATATGACTGCTGTTCAACCGCAAGGCGAATCAGAGCTTAAAGTTAAACCAAATGATGAAAATACTGGATTAGATAAGGTTCAGGGAGATACTACAAAACAAGTAGACAATACAGGTGTAGCGGAACCTACTGCTAAACCAGCAGCACAACCAATTGCAGAAGAGTCAACACAACCAGCTGCACCAGAAGTAACAACTCCAGCTTTGGACAAAAAGCAACTTGAAAACTACATTTCAGAAGTTAAATCAAAACTTTCTGCAGGCAAGTATGCTAATAAAACAGAGGAAAGCCTTGCTCTTTTGAATGGTGAATTGGCTTCTGCTGAGTCTACACTCGCTTCTGCAACTACTCAAGATGAATTGACAAAGGCTTATCAGAAACTAGTGACGTTTGTTAGTTCAGGGTTAAAAAACAAACCAAAAGAAGCTCCGAAAGTAACTCCAGAAGTAGACACTACTAACGTACAACCAACTGTAGGTAAAAAAGCAGAAAACACAGAACCAAAAGCTGGTACTAACTCAATCGAAAACACAGGTTCTAACGACCCACGTAACGGTAAAGTATTAGATAAAGATAATGCGTTTAGAACAAAAGCAACAGATAATCAAAAACCTGTAGCGGAAATTCCATACTCAGACCCAGCTCCAAATAAAAAAGAAGTATATCTTTATACTGGAGAAGAAGCTGATGTTGATATTACATTTAACGATGATTCAGGAAAAATTAAATCAGCTGCCCTTAAAAAAGGTGGAAATATTGCTTTAAATAACGTTGGTGGAAATCCAGATCTACAAGATAATGAATGGGGATTCACTGTAACAGCGATTAATTCTGAAACTGCAACACCAGCAAAAATTAAAGTTACTGGACAAGTTTCTGGTATTGCACAGGATAGACTTCCGAAAACAGAAAATGACTCGTTAGAGCTTGTAACTCGTTTTGCAACAGCAACAGATACAGATGGTGCAGAGATTGCTAATAATGCAGTAAAAAATAAAAATAATGGAGAAGTTGTTGGTACATATCTAACTGACCCAGGGGCTGTAACATTCGTATTAAAAGCACAAGCTAAAAAATATGATATAGTTACACCGACAGAAGCAGATAAAGTAGCAGTAGCAGATCCAACAGCAGTAACTGATGAAGAATTTGCTAAGATCAAAGCAAAATTAGAATATTCTAGAACTAATGAAGACAAAAATCTAGAGTCTAAACGTGGTGAGGCAGTAGATAATACTGATAACAAAGTTGCCACAATTACTAAAGAAGGTAATAACATTGTTGCAACATATAAAGATGGTTCTAAAGATGTAAGACCATTAACAGACTTCACTAAACTAGATAAACAACCTGCGATTGATGCAGTAAACACAGCAGCAACTGAGAAAATTGCAGCCATTAATGCTACTCCAAATGCTACTGATGAAGAAAAAGCAGCGGCAATTGCTAAAGTAAATGCTGATAAAACAGCAGCTTTAACAGCAATTAATGATGCTACTACAAAAACAACTCTTGATACAGCTAAAGAATCTGGTACAACTGCAATTTCTGCTGATAACCCAGTAGTAGCTAAAAAAGATGCAGCAAAAGCAGACGTAGAAACAGCTCGTAAAGCTAAAGAAGATGCAATTAAAGCAAATCCAAATCTAACACAAGCAGAAAAAGATGCAGCTATTGCGAAAAATAATGCTGCAGCAGCAGAAGCAACTAAAGCTATCGACACTGCAACAACTAACGACGCGGTAGATCAAGCTAAAACAGCTGGAACTACAGCGATTGGTAAAGTAAACCCAGTGGCAAAAGAAAATGCTAAAGAAGCAATTGCGAATGCTTTAACAGCTAAAAATTCTGAAATCGACAAACGTACAGATTTAACAGATGCTGAGAAAACAGCAGCAAAAGCTGAAGCTCAAAAATTAGCAGATGCAGAACTTGCTAAAATTAATGCACAACCTGACAATGCTGACACACCAGAGGCAGCGGCTGCAGCACAAAAACTTGTTGCTGGTGCAGAAGATAAAGGTGTAGCAGATGTAACATCTGTAAATCCAGTAGCAAAAGAAGCGGCTAAAAAAGCAGTAGCAGATGAGTTGACTAAGAAAGAAGAGCAAATCGACGCTCGTACTGATTTAACAACAGAAGAGAAAGCAGCAGCTAAAGAAGAAGCAAAAGCTAAAGCGAAAGAAGCAACAGATGCAATTGATGCACAACCAGACAACGCAGATACACCAGAAAAAGCAGCTGAAGCTCAAAAAGCAGTAGATACAGCTAAGAAAACAGGTGTAGATGAGGTTGCAGCTGTAAATCCAGAAGCAGTAACTAAACCAGCAGCCAAGAAAGCAATCGATGATAAATTAGCTGAGCAATTGAAAGCAATTGAAAACACTCCAGATGCAACAGATGATGAGAAGAAAGTTGCAGCAGATGCGGCTAAAGCTCTAGCTGAAGAAGCTAAGAAAGAAATCGATAAAGCTGGAACAGATGCTGAAGTTAAAAAACTTCAAGAAGAAGCTGAAAAAGAAATCGAAAAATCTGTACCAGTTGTAGAAGATAAACCAAACGCTCGTAAAGCAATTGATGACGAAGCAACAGCTAAAAAAGCAGCAATCGATGCTCGTGACGACTTGACTCCTAAAGCTAAAGAAGATCTTAAAGCTCAAGTAGATAAGATTGCAGAACAAGCTAAAAAATCTGTAGATGCAGCGAAAACAGCAGAAGCTGTTAATGGAATTGAAGAGTCAGATAAAGCGGCTATTAAAGCTGTAGGTGAAGTGAATATTCCGGCTGATAAAGTTCTTGTAAATGATCCAAGTGCTTTGACAGATGCTGAAAAAGCTAAGGTGTTAGAAGCTGTTAAGAAAGTAAATCCAGATGCTAAAGAAATCACTCAAGATGCAGATGGAAATGTTACTGTTACAACTCCAGATGGTCACCAAGAAATCATCACTCCTGAGCAAGTAGTGAAAACTGCTGATACAGCAAATGATCCAAAAGCAGGAAACGACGTAGTTAAACCAGCTGATAAAGTAGTCGTAAATGATCCAGCTAAGTTGACAGATGCTGAGAAGGAGAAAATTAAAGCAGCAGTTGAAGCTGTAAATCCAAATTCAATTGTAGTAGTTGATGACAAAGGAAATGCTAAAGTTTCAACTCCAGATGGTCAAACACAAGTTATTCCTGTAGAAGACTTAGTACGTACTGTTGAAGATACTAAGAAACCAAATGCAGGCAACGACATCGTTAAACCAGCAGATAAGACTGTAGTAGCAAATCCAGAAAAACTTACAGATGCTGAGAAGAAAGCGATCGAAGATAAAGTTAAGGCTGTAAATCCAGATGCAACAGTAGTTGTAGATGACAAAGGAAACGCAACAGTTACAACCCCAGCAGGTAAGACAGCGGTAGTTCCAGCAACAGACTTGACTAAGTCAGAAGCAGACGCAGCTAAACCAAATGCAGGCAACGACATCGTTAAACCAGCAGATAAGACTGTAGTAGCAGACCCAGAAAAACTTACAGATGCTGAGAAGAAAGCGATCGAAGATAAAGTTAAAGCTGTAAATCCAGATGCAACAGTAGTTGTAGACGACAAAGGAAACGCAACAGTAACAACACCAGAAGGAAAAACAGCGGTAATTCCAGCAACAGACTTAGTTAAATCACCAGAAGCTGCGACTAAACCAAAAGCAGGAAACGACATCGTTAAACCAGCAGATAAAACTGCAGTAACAAACCCAGAAAAACTTACAGATGCTGAGAAGAAAGCAATCGAAGACAAAGTTAAAGCAGTCAACCCAGGTTCAACTGTAGTAGTAGACGACAAAGGAAACGCAACAGTAACAACACCAGAAGGAAAAACAGCGGTAATTCCAGCAACAGACTTAGTTAA
>NZ_JALDUC010000010.1:205-601 GCF_023109235.1 Streptococcus mitis | reverse complement strand
GATAAAACTGCAGTAACAAACCCAGAAAAACTTACAGATGCTGAGAAGAAAGCAATCGAAGACAAAGTTAAAGCAGTAAACCCAGGTGCAACTGTAGTAGTAGACGACAAAGGAAACGCAACAGTAACAACACCAGAAGGTAAGACAGCAGTAATTCCAGCAACAGACTTAGTTAAATCACCAGAAGATGCAACTAAACCAAACGCAGGCAACGATATCGTTAAACCAGCGGACAAAACTGTAGTAGCTAACCCAGATAAACTTACAGATGCTGAGAAGAAAGCCATCGAAGATAAGGTTAAAGCAGTCAACCCAGGTTCAACTGTAGTAGTAGACGACAAAGGAAACGCAACAGTAACAACACCAGAAGGTAAGACAGCAGTAATTCCAGCAACA
>NZ_JALDUC010000010.1:0-105 GCF_023109235.1 Streptococcus mitis | reverse complement strand
GACTTAGTTAAATCACCAGAAGATGCAACTAAACCAAACGCAGGCAATGATATCGTTAAACCAGCGGACAAAACTGTAGTAGCTAACCCAGACAAACTTACAGAT